>JACJNW010000035.1 GCA_014695195.1 Cyanobacteria bacterium FACHB-DQ100
GTGGCCCCACGCTCATCCATCCCGAACTGAGTGGTGAAACGCATTTGCGGCGACGATAGTGAGAGGGTAGCCTCTTGTCAAAATAGCTAGCTGCCAGGGTATTAATTAGAAGAGCCGAATGCATTTACAGAAGTGAGTGTGTTCGGCTTTTCACTTTCTTCACTGCATGAGGCTTACGGTCGTCGGTGTTCGCAGGGGTGAGCTTGAAGGCAAGCAATTCGCCACGCTTGTTGATGATCAGGTGCAGCTTGAAGCCAAACTTCCACAGCTGAGACTCGAAAGAACGTTACAGCTCTTTCAAACGTAGTCTCAGCTTTCTTTTCGCGCTACCTCCCCGTCGAACTCACGTTAAAGTAGTAATGCCAGCCGCTTCGTGAACGACTGACATTGTGAACCCTATTCGCTTCAAATAGACTACTGATCTGCTTGACTCTCAGCAAAATACTGCATCCGAATCGCCTTTTTCACGATCGGCGTTAGCTTTTCGCGCCAGTACCGAATATCCGGATACTTGATCGCAATTTTAAGTACATCATTCCAGCGGCTCTGCTTCTCAGCATTGACCGCCTTTTGGTATTGAACTTTAGCTTGATCCCAAGCTTGCGGCATTATCTTCAAAGCAGTTTGAGCATGAGGATAAGCTGCGCTGTCCGCCGAGATCATTTGAGCAAGTTTGATCGCACCCGGCAAATTTCCTGCTTGAAACTGAGACACCGCCTCGCGGTAAAGCCGGGTTCCTGATTCATCCGGCAGCACCTCTAAAGCCGGATCAACTACACGCCTGCTAGATAGCCTTGCAGCTGGTGGATCGCCCTCACATTTCTGACGAGTCAAATTCTGATAAACCCAGCCAGTCGTAGGAGCGCTTATTTTAAGCCAACCGTCCTGCTCTCCAACCACGGTCACAGTCTCGCCATTATTAAGCGATGCCACAATATTTCCGGGTTGAACAGCGGGAGTCGCTCGAACATTCAGCGGCGGTTTATCGTCGAAAACCACCGTTTTACAACTCGTAGCTTGCCCGGATGGACTCGAATCGGCGAGTTTCACCATCGATCGCGGATGAGTCAGTGCGTACATAGTGCCAACTAAAGTGACGGTGGCGGTGAGACAAGCCCCAACCATCAGCGGAGATTTGAGAATGGTTTTTAGGTTAACCGACATGGTGATGCATCAAGCTGATCAAGTTCAGAGCGGATTCAGAATTGACAATGAGCCAGGAGGAGCGAGACGAAGATTTTATGCTCTCTTTGTAGATTGCCTTAACTAACCCTAAATTGCATTCAGAACTTTTATCAGTCGTGTCGAGTTCGAGCTTCAAATTCACAGTGTTCTTACACTTGACAATCTCTGGGCATCCTGAGTGGAAGCCTGATTCTTCTTCCGTCGCTGGTTTCTTCGCGCTGAGCTTAATATGTTGCAACATTCTGGTAAACTTCATGACATGGTTAAGCATCAATAGTGGTAATGGAAATCGGTCAAAAAGTTCGCGTTCGTCGGTTGCGCGATCGCGTCTCTCAAGAAGTGATCAAAAAGCTCGGAGCGGTTGGAATTGTCCGGCAATTCAAAGTTGTGGACGGCAAAGGAGTTGGAATGTTGGTTCAGTTTGACGATAAATATTCGACCTGGTTTTTTGAGGACGAATTAGAGCAATACGACTAATTGATCTGAAGAAGCATTCAGGCAGTCGATACCATAAGAGAGTTGGGAGTCGAAAACTGGGAATGTATTCTCGGTTTTTGAAGTCCAACTCTCTGTTTGTTCAAAATACTGGATATGGCTTTTATATTGACGTTTTTGGGTAAGGGCGGGACTGGACGCACGACGATCGCTATCGCGGCGGCGAAAAAGCTTGCCAGCCAAGGAAAGCGCGTTCTTTTGGTTGGACAGGATTCCAGTCCAGCGTTTGGGTTAGCGTTAGGAACCCCGATCGGATCTGATCCACAAGAAATTGCACCGAATTTGAGCGCAGTTCAGCTTCAGACGACTACACTCCTAGAGCGCAGTTGGGACGAAGTGAAAAAGCTCGAAGCTCAGTACCTGCGGACTCCGTTCTTTACAAATGTGTTTGGTCAGGAATTAGGCGTTTTTCCAGGATTGGATGAACTCTTGGCGTTAAACGCGCTGCGGGAATTCAATCAAAGCAATCGTTACGATACGATCGTCTATGACGGCACAGGTGACCAAAATACCTTGCGAATGATCGGAACGGCTGAGGTAGCAAGCTGGTATATTCGGCGATTCCGGCAGGTCTTCGTCGATTCAGATTTGGGTAGAACGCTATCGCCGTTTATTCAACCTGTTGCCAGTGCTATTCTGACCAATGCAAATTTTGCAGGCGATAACTTTGCTCAACCCACGGGACAAGTGAATGACTTGTTAGAGCAGGGCAAGCAAGCGGTCAACGATCCAAAACGGATGGCGGCGTATTTGGTGACAACTGAGGATGAAGGCGCGATCGCAGCCGCAAAATACCTTTGGGGTAGCGCTCAGCAAGTTGGATTAACGGTCGGCGGCGTTTTACTCAATCGCTCGACCGATGCCTCTGCATTAGACGAAGCGTTTCAGCCGCTTCCAGTTTCCACCATTCCAGTTCAGCCTGTGAATGATTGGCAACCCTTGATCGACGCGCTGCCAGAGTTTAATCGCGCTTCAGAAGCGCCCCGCCCGATCGCAGTGAATGTAGCGGAAAGGAAAGTAAGCTTATTCTTACCAGGGTTTGACAAGAAACAAGTCAAACTCACGCAGTACGGGACAGAGATCACGATCGAAGCCGGCGACCAGCGACGAAATATTGATTTACCACCAGCTTTACGGGGACAGCCTGTGAGCGGTGCAAAATTCCAAGACGGCTACCTCATTATTTCCTTCTAACCTTATGACTGATTCTCCTGACCTGACTACGGACACTCAAGAGAGCGGTTCCCCGGAGAACCGCTCTGCAAAAACTCGCCAGCTTCTCGGCATGAAGGGAGCTGACGTGAAAGGATCTTCGATCTGGAAGATTCGACTGCAGCTAATGAAGCCGATTACCTGGATTCCGCTAATGTGGGGAATTCTTTGCGGTGCGGCTTCATCGGGCAACTACCACTGGGTTCTCGAAGACGTGCTGAAATCAGCGACCTGTATGCTGCTAGCCGGCCCCTTGCTGACAGGCTACACCCAGATCTTGAATGATTACTACGATCGCGAAATTGACGCGATTAACGAACCATATCGCCCGATTCCATCCGGTGCGATTCCATTGGGACAAGTCATCATCCAAATTTGGGTGCTCCTGCTGAGTGGAGTCGGGTTGGCGTATGTGCTCGATCGCTGGGCGGGTCATGGGTTCCCAACCATTACGGTGTTGGCGGTTGTCGGATCATTCTTGTCCTACATCTACTCAGCACCCCCGCTCAAGCTGAAGCAAAACGGCTGGCTCGGCTGCTATGCGCTCGGTGCAAGCTATATTGCGATTCCTTGGTGGACAGGTCATGCGCTGTTTGGTGATTTAAATCCAACGATTATCGCGTTGACGCTGTTCTATAGTTTTGCAGGGTTGGGAATTGCGATCGTCAACGACTTTAAAAGCGTTGAGGGCGATCGGGCTTTGGGACTGAAATCCCTGCCTGTGACGTTTGGGGTTCCGACTGCCGCTTGGATTTGTGTGCTGATGATCGATGTATTTCAGAGCGGAGTTGCGGCGTACTTGATGGCAATTCATCAGAATCTGTACGCGACGTTATTGATTTTTCTGATCATTCCCCAGATCACGTTTCAAGACATGTATTTCCTTCGCAATCCTGTGGAAAACGACGTGAAATATCAAGCCAGCGCCCAACCTTTCCTAGTGTTTGGAATGCTGGTGACGGCATTGGCGCTAGGTCATGCGGCTATTTAAGGTTGGCTTCCGGACAAGCAAATTCGCGCTTCTGATGACAATCCGCAAGCCGGAAAATTTGGAGGCGCGATTGCAAAATCTCTAAAGTCTTGTAAACTAAGCGTGAGTATTTGTACAAATTTTGAAGCGTCTTCTGATACAGGGTTGGGAGATGACCGGCTTGTCTGAAATCCAATTGATACAGTCGCGTGCCATTGATCGAACGAAGGCTGATTTCCGCAAGACTAGCAGTGTGTGTGAGGTACGAATGTGGCAAAGAGTAGCTCGAAGCGCAACGGGAAACCCACTCAACCTGATTATTCCCCAACAGGGCTAGACTCTATGACAGACGGAACTGACGGAAAAAAACGCACCCCGAAAGCGCGATCAGAGCGCAAGCGGACACGGCGGGGTGCGCGCAAGCTGACGGAAAGTTCTCGCTTGGCAGGAGTTCGGGATTGGATCACTGGAGTCACAGCTCGGCTCAAACCTTTAGGAGAAAAAATCCCCGCACCGCTGAAAGAAGCGAAAACTTGGAGATGGATCGTTGGCGGCGTGGTGGTGGTCGGTGGAATTGGTGCACTTCGAGTCGCTGCGATCGAGATTGACAGCAGCCTGCCCAATCCTGCTGAAATTAAAACGTTTGCTCGTCCTGGAACGCTGACGATTCGGGCATCAGATGGTACGGTGCTGCATCAGCTAGGCCCTGCAACCCGACAGAAATTGGCGATCGATAAAATTCCCCAACGCCTCGTGCAAGCGTTTGTCGCTTCAGAAGATCGGCGGTTTTACGATCACGGTGGACTTGATTTTCAGGGCATTGGACGAGCGGTTTTTCGGAACCTAACCTCTCGCGATGTCGTTGAAGGCGGCAGTACGATCACGCAGCAGCTTTCTCGAATTGTGTTTCTCGATCAAGACGATCGCAGCATTGGACGAAAAGTGCGGGAAGCCCTGATCGCGCAGAAACTTGAGCGCGACATCGACAAGCAGAAGATTCTAGAGAAATATCTCAATTTTGTTTATCTTGGCTCTAACGCCTACGGAGTTGCAGATGCCGCTTGGATTTATTTCAGTAAGTCCGTCGAGCAGTTAACGCTGGGAGAAATGGCAACGATCGCCGGACTACCCCCCGCTCCGAGCTTGTATTCGCCACTGGTCAGCCTAGAAAAAGCACAAGAGCGGCGCAATGTAGTGCTCGATAAAATGGTCGTCGCGGGCTACATTACCGAAGCAGAATCACAAGCAGCACAGGCTGAAAAACTGGTGGTAAAACCGAGTACGCCGAGAAATATTCAGAGTTCTTCACCGTATTTCACCTACTATGTGCAGCAGCAGCTTGAAAAATTGGTGCCGAAAGAGGCGCTATTTGCAGGCGGGGTCACGGTTGAAACGACGCTGAATGCAAAATGGCAAAAAGCAGCAGAAAAAGCGTTGAAAACCGCTATTCGTGAAGATGGCAGCGCAGAAGGCTTCAAACAAGGCGCGCTCGTGTCGATCGATCCGCGGAACGGTGAGATTCGCGCGATGGTGGGCGGCTACGATTTTTACAAAGATAGCCAGTTCAACCGAGCGACTCAAGCACAGCGACAGCCTGGATCAACCTTTAAGCCGTTTGTTTATGCGACCGCGATCGGCGCTGGGTTTTCTCCGAATCAGTCTTATCTTGATGAACGCTTCTCGATCGATGGCTACCAGCCGAAAAACTATGGCAACAAGTATTCTGGCTGGATGAGTATGAAATCGGCGCTGACGAAATCGATTAATACGATCGCCGTGAAAGTGCTGATGGATGTGGGATATAAGCCCACGATTGATTTAGTTCGCAGCGTAGGTATTGCCTCTAAGGTGGAACCAACGCTAGCGCTAGCGCTGGGTGCTTATGAAGTCAATCCGCTAGAGCTAACTAGCGCTTATGGCGTGTTTGCGGCGCAAGGAAATTTTGTTCAGCCTCACGCCATTCGGCGCGTGCTCGATCGCAACGGCAAAGTTTTGTTCGATTCTAACTTCAAGTCCAAGCGAGTTTTAGATGCAGAAACGGCTGCAATCACCAACTGGATGATGCGCGAGGTCGTGACCGAGGGAACCGGACGCGCCGCGCAACTCGGTCGTCCCGTAGCTGGAAAAACTGGAACCTCTGAGGAAGCGCGAGACTTATGGTTTATTGGCTATATCCCGCAGCTTGTTACAGGCGTTTGGCTGGGCAACGATGATAGCTCGCCGACCGGGGGAACGAGCGGAACGGCAGCCTATACCTGGCAAGAGTTTATGAAAGAAGTCGTGCAGGGAATGCCTGTGCAGAAATTTGCGGAAATTCCAGCGAATCTCGAAGACCGCAAAGGCACGATTAAACCGCAACCGATTCGAGCAGCGCGAACACGATCGCTCGGTCAAGAGCCTGACCCGGCAGAAGAGCAACCCAGACAGCGCTATTACGAAGAACCTGCACCGGAACCGACCTATTCAGAACCCCGTCGCTCTGAGCCAGCGTATTCTGAGCCTGCGCCCAGTCAAGCGGAGCCAGCCCCAGAACCTGCTGCGGCTCCAGAACCCCCTGCTGCGGCTCCAGAACCTCCCGCTCCGGAGCCCCCCGCCGCGACTGATCCCGCTCCTCCCCCTGGGAATTAGGGAAAATTACCTGATTCGTCATTGCGAATCGAACCGTTGAAAGATGCCCTGATATGATGGCTTTGATAACTTATCTCTAGTAGAAAATTACAGGAGTATTTACATGAACCTTCTATTAGAAGTCGCAACGAAGCCTGGAATGCAGTTTCCGGTGTCATTCACGGCTGTTTATGTGGTTGGCTTTATTGCAGCAGTGACCTTCGGCTCGATCACCTGGTACAACTCAAAACGCCCGGTGGGTTGGGAAGATAAAGAGCGCCCAGATATTGTTCCTGAAGTGAAGAAAGAAGAAACTCCCGGTCTCTAATTTTTATAAGCTCTGGACGATCGTTCAGAGCTTTTCAATTTTTGCAATGCCGTGTTGATAAAGCTTGCAAATCGCAGCAATGATTTTTGTGTGCAAACTGGGTGCAGGTTCGGATTCAAGAATCTGGAGTCGAGTTAGAAGTTTTGCTTCTTCATGGGCGATCGTTCCGTCTGCATAAATTAATTGACTAATCGCTTCGAGCAGTTGATGGCACCGTTCAGCCGTGGGATGCTCACCGAGATAGTCTTGCACCCATTGATAACATTCTTCAGGTTTGACCGATCGCAGTTCGTAGAGAATTGGCTGAATTTCGCGATCCTGGTCTACTCCTTTATCTTTGGCGATGCGCTGGATATGCAGTCGTTCTTCGGGCTGAATGCATCCATCAAGCCAAGCGACCCCGATCAGAATTTTAACGAGCGTTTTTGCGTCATCCATGTCTTAGTCTGACCATAAAGAATCCGTCCATATTATGGCGGTGCGGTAGAACTTTAATCCAGCCTTCCGGTGTCGTAAATTCTGCAAGTGAATCAGAGCTTTCGATTGACCATTGAGGATGGTGCGCTAGGAACTGTCTAATCATGGCTTCGTTTTCGATCGGGTTTAATGTGCAAGTTGCATAAACTAAGACTCCTCGCGGTTTGACCCAGGTTGCCGCTTCGGTGAGAATTTCTTGCTGAAGTTGTGCCAGTTGTGTGGCACTCTCGGGAGTTTGTCGCCAACGAGCATCGGCATGACGATTGAGCGTTCCCAATCCAGAACAAGGCGCATCGACTAGAACCCGATCGCACACCCCTTTCAACTGCGGCACATTGCGACTATCACCGATGAGGGTTTGAATCGACTGGAAGGATAAGCGATCGAGGTTCTGCTGTAGCTTCTTCAGGCGAGATGCGGTTTTATCGATCGCCCAAACCGTGCCGCGATCGCGCATGAGTTCTGCAAGGTGCAATGTTTTACCACCGGGAGCCGCGCAAGCATCAGCAACAATCTCTCCAGGTTGAGGATCGACGAGATAGCTCACCAACTGAGCGCTACTATCTTGCACAATCCACCAGCCCTCGGTGTATCCCGGTAGGTTATAGATTGCACCCACCGCAGGCAACCGCAGTGCATTCGGTACGTTCGGAATGCGATCGGCGTGGATATCCTGCGCCTGCATTGCGGCTTCAACTTGATCGATATTCGTTCTGAGTGTGTTAATTCGCAAATCAATCTGGGGCGATCGATTCATCCATTCGCAAAGCTTTTCGGTGTCTTCAATTCCGAACTGATCACACCACACTTGCGCAATCCAATCAGGATAGCTGTGTAGCGTTCCGATTCGAGCGATTGCATTTTCGGGTAATTGCAGTGGATCAGCGTGCAGAATCATTTGCGATCGGAGATACTGCCGCAATAATCCATTCACAACCCCAGTTAATCCGCTTAGCTTATTCTGCTTTGCAAGTTCGACGCTTGTATCTACGGCAGCAGAGGCTGGAATTTGGTCAAGATAGCGCAGTTGATACAGTCCCAATTGCAGAATCAGACGTAAATCAGGAGGCTGGTCTTTCTTTTTGGCAAACTGATCAATCAGCGCATTGAGAGTGCGCTGGCGGCGAATGGTTCCGTAAACTAATTCGGTGAACAAACGGCGATCGAGCACATTCACATCGGCTTGATGCAGCGCTTGATCAACGGCAACATCCGCAAAGGCTCCTTTCTGGATGGCTCGGAGTGCGAGAAACGCGAGTTGGCGGGGATTTTGAGACAACGATCGGCAAGGGCTAAGATTGGCTTATCTAGAATAACAATCGATCGAGTGCGTTGATGAAGTTGCCAAATGTTGAGAATGCTCAACTTGGAGATAAAGTTGAGCGATACTGTCTGAATCTTGCGCACTCTAGAGGCAGAAATAAAGCAATCCTCTTCAGAAGTCGGCTTGGAATCACACTCGACAACAAAGAAATTTTAGAGATTGCGTTATTGGAAGCAGCAGTGACTGGTGACGCTATGATTTACAAAGAAGACCGATACGGGATTCACTATGACATTAAACTCTCGCTTGAAACCGAAGTTGGTTCGTCTTTGATTCTTAGCTGTTGAATCATCCGCAACGACGAAGACTTTCCAGGGTTGACGAACGCCTATCCTGTCGATCGCTAGGGGATTTCCATGACAATCATTCAAGAATATGACGTGGTTGCACTCATTGAAGATACTCCAGCAATTCATAAAACAACGCACCAACCGATTCTATTGAGGCGCGGACAGGTTGGAACCGTACTAATGACATTTGAGGATCAAGCCTGTCTAATTGATTTTGCCGATTCTCAAGGAATGACTTACGCTATGGAAACAATCCCAGTGAGTCGATTACTCCTGTTGCTGCAAGAACCGGAGGTTGTTCCTGCTTGGCGAAACCTGACTTATTTGACGGAATTGAACTCCTAGTTGATCTGCCAGAGGTTGGAATCCAGGCTGGAGAACAAGGGGCAATCGTAGAAGACTACGGAGATGCTTACGAAATAGAATTCTTTGTGCCAAACTCCAATGGAGAAACGTTAGCGCTTTGTAGGCTTACATTGGATCAATTTGTAGTGGTTTGGCGATCGGCAACGAAATCTGATGTTTCAATCTCTGGGCAAGTGGCAGCGATCGTCGAATAATTACCGGACGATCGCCGCAAGCAGGTGTTTGGATTTGCGCGATCGCTAGTGCTGAAGGAGCATTTCGTTTAATCAGAAACATCCGTCGTCAGATCAATTCTGGGAATTAGATAAAGGGGCAACAGAAATCCAAACGAAACCCACTAGAATGAGTTGGATTTAGAGAAGAAAGCGGAAAGACACTATGCCCCGTCGCCAAGACATCCATAAGATTTTATTAATCGGTTCTGGTCCGATTGTGATCGGGCAAGCCAGCGAGTTTGATTACTCCGGGACTCAAGCCTGTAAAGCGCTACGGGATGAAGGATTCGAGGTCGTTTTGGTTAACTCGAATCCGGCGACGATCATGACTGATCCCGAAACCGCCGATCGCACCTACATTGAGCCACTCACGCCGGAACTGGTGGAGCAAATCATTATTAAAGAGCGTCCGGATGCGCTGCTGCCGACAATGGGCGGACAGACGGCGCTCAATTTGGCGGTGGCGTTGGCGAAAAATGGCGTTCTGGATAAATACAACGTCGAATTGATTGGCGCAAAACTGCCCGCGATCGAGATGGCAGAAGATCGCAAGCTATTCAAAGAAGCGATGGAGCGAATCGGGGTCGGAGTCTGCCCGTCAGGATTAGCAAACACGCTCGAAGACGCGAAAGCGATCGGTCAGCAAATTGGGTCTTATCCGTTGATTATTCGTCCGGCCTTTACGCTTGGTGGAACGGGCGGCGGCATTGCCTACAATCAGCAGGAGTTTGAAGAAATCGCGCAGTCCGGTTTGGATGCAAGTCCGGTATCGCAGATTTTGATTGAGAAATCGCTGCTCGGCTGGAAAGAGTATGAACTCGAAGTCATGCGGGACTTGGCGGATAACGTCGTGATTATTTGCTCGATCGAGAACCTCGATCCGATGGGCATTCATACCGGAGACTCGATCACGGTTGCTCCGGCTCAAACCCTCACGGATAAAGAATATCAACGGCTTCGGGATGCTTCGATCAAAATTATTCGTGAGATTGGAGTCGAAACGGGCGGATCGAATATTCAGTTTGCAGTGAATCCGGTCACCGGTGAAGTGGTCGTGATTGAAATGAACCCGCGTGTGTCTCGGAGTTCGGCGCTGGCTTCTAAAGCGACTGGATTCCCGATCGCGAAGATGGCGGCAAAACTCGCAGTCGGTTACACGCTCGATGAAATTCCCAATGACATCACGAAGAAAACACCTGCGAGTTTTGAACCGACGATCGATTATGTCGTCACCAAAATTCCCCGGTTTGCGTTTGAGAAATTCCCTGGATCGCAGCCGTATCTCACCACGCAGATGAAATCGGTTGGTGAAGCTATGGCGATCGGGCGGACGTTTCAAGAATCGTTTCAGAAAGCCTTGCGATCGCTCGAAACCGGACGGGCAGGCTGGGGTTGTGATAAGCAAGAAGTTCTCCCAAGCCTAGAGCAGATTCGTGCAGGTTTGAGAACGCCGAATCCCGATCGCATTTTCACCGTGCGCCACGCGATGCTGATGGGAATGTCCGTAGATGAGATTTTTGAGCTAACCAGTATTGATCCTTGGTTTCTCGATAAGATGCTCGATTTGCTTGAAACCGAAAAAGCGCTGAAACGATCGAGCCTTAAAGATCTAACGGTTGAGAAACTGCGTGAAATTAAGCGGAAGGGCTTTAGCGATCGTCAAATTGCTTTCGCCACCAAGACGACTGAAGATGAAGTTCGCGCTCACCGCAAAGCGATCGGCGTGATCCCGGTTTATAAAACAGTGGATACTTGTGCGGCTGAGTTTGAAGCCTTGACCCCGTACTATTATTCGACTTATGAAGAAGAGACCGAAGTTCTACCATCGAGCAGGCCGAAAGTAATGATTCTCGGTGGAGGCCCAAATCGCATCGGGCAAGGGATTGAATTTGATTACTGTTGCTGTCATGCGTCGTTTGCGCTGCGTGAAGACGGCTACGAAACGATCATGGTAAACTCAAACCCCGAAACCGTTTCAACCGACTACGACACCAGCGATCGCCTCTATTTCGAGCCACTGACGAAAGAGGATGTTCTCAACATTATCGAAGCGGAACAGCCCGAAGGCGTGATCATTCAATTTGGGGGACAAACGCCCTTAAAGTTAGCGGTTCCGCTCGCTGCGTTTCTCAAGCAAGGCACCGTGCCGACGAAAATTTGGGGAACTTCGCCAGATTCGATCGACACTGCCGAAGATCGCGAACGGTTTGAAAAGATTCTGCGCGAGTTAAACATTCAACAACCTGCAAACGGAATTGCACGAGACTATGCAGACGCGAAAAAGGTCGCACGGCAAATCGGGTATCCGGTAGTCGTGCGCCCCAGTTATGTCCTCGGTGGACGGGCAATGGAGATTGTTTACTCGGACGCAGAACTCGAACGATATATGGTTTATGCCGTTCAGGTTGAACCGGATCACCCAATTTTGATCGATCGCTTCCTCGAAAACGCGATCGAAGTCGATGTCGATGCGATCGCCGACCAAACCGGAAACGTCGTGATCGGCGGCATTATGGAACACATCGAACAAGCGGGCATTCATTCCGGCGACTCTGCTTGCTCGATTCCGACCGTCACGCTGAAGCCCGAAATCGTCGATCGCATCCGCACCTGGACAATTCAACTGGCAAAAGCGCTCAAGGTGGTAGGCTTGATGAACATCCAGTTTGCCGTGCAGGGCGATCAGGTTTACATTATCGAAGCGAATCCGCGGGCTTCTCGAACCGTTCCGTTTGTGTCAAAAGCAATCGGCTATCCGCTTGCAAAGATGGCAGCCCGGATTATGTCTGGTAAAACGCTTGCCGATCTCAATTTCACGCAAGAAGTGATCCCGAAGCATATTTCCGTCAAAGAAGCCGTTCTGCCGTTTGAGAAGTTCCCTGGAACCGATACGATTTTAGGACCCGAAATGCGATCGACCGGAGAAGTGATGGGGATCGATACTGATTTTGGCAAGTCTTATGCAAAAGCAGAACTTGCCGCGAGTCAACGTCTGCCGCGTCAGGGAACGGTTTTTGTCTCGATGAACGATCGAGAAAAAGCGGCGGTCGTTCCTGCCGTTCAAGAGTTAATGGAACTCGGTTTCAAAGTTGTCGCAACGGCTGGAACTCGTAAAACCCTGAAAGAACAGGGTCTCGACGTGGAACTCGTCCTGAAGCTGCATGAAGGTAGACCGCACGTTCTCGACTCGATCAAAAATGAGCAGATTCAATTAATCATCAACACTCCCACTGGACAAGAGGCACACGAAGACGATCGCCTGATTCGCCGTACCGCTTTGACGTACAAAATTCCTATGATTACAACGATCGCGGGGGCCAAAGCGACAGCGGCAGCAATTCGATCGTTACAATCTGAGGCACTAACGGTTCGGGCTTTGCAAGATTACATCGCTCACTAATCTGCCGAAAGCGGAGCCTAGCCCCGCTCCGCTTTCACCCTCTGTCAGAGGGTAGATGACATTTACAGAACGAAACCTGTATGCCTATAGAACAATTACGGAAATTCAAGCACTAAATTTAACTACGATCGTGCCAGCACTTTTAGACTAAATCTTAAAGTTTTACAAAACGTTCTCATAATTAAGCCATTTCACTATCAATGACATCTCGTTTAAATGACCAGGCTTTGATTAAATTTATAATTCCGTTGCCTAAGAAACAAACGGAATCTGTAGTTTTGGTAATGTGTTGCATAGGCTATAGATCAAGAATTAGACTCGCACGATTAGAATGGACTTTGTTAAATCTTCTCTCATAATCTTTACAAAGCTTAACTCACTAAGGGATAATCCTTAATACAACTGCTTAGTGCCACGGTTGAAACAATGTTAGAAGCAGCACATCCGTTTACGCTCATCAATTTACGCCCATTGACCGAGTTGTAGTCGCCTTACTTTTGCTTCTATAGGCAATTTCGCTCTAAGCTGCACAAGCTTCACAAATGTTTCACTGCTTCAGCATTCCCAATTTCTCTTTGTTCCCTCACACTCGTTGAAGTCGCTATGAAAACTGCTCAGACCCCCACTGATTCCGTTCGGGCTTACCTGCGTGAAATTGGTCGTGTGCCGCTTCTGACGCACGAGCAAGAAGTGCTGTATGGCAAACAGGTACAGCGACTCGCGATCGCCAACGCTGTCCGGGCAAAGCTGGTTGAGAAACTGGGTGCAGCGCCAGATGATCCAACCTGGGCGCAGGCGGCAGGACTCTCAGAAACAGAACTTCGGCAGGTGTTAGCGGAAGGTGAGCTTGCCAAGCGGCGAATGGTCGAGGCGAATTTACGTCTAGTCGTTTCGGTGGCAAAGAAGTACACCAAGCGCAATGTTGAATTAATGGACTTAATTCAAGAAGGCACGATCGGAATGCAGCGCGGAGTCGAGAAGTTTGATCCCACGAAGGGATACCGTTTTTCGACCTACGCTTACTGGTGGATTCGTCAGGCGATCACAAGAGCGATCGCAGAGAAAGGTCGCACGATTCGCCTACCGATTCACATCACCGAGAAGTTGAATAAGATTAAGAAAGCGCAGCGAAGTTTGTCCCAGCAGTTAGGACGCGCCGCTACACTGTCAGAATTAGCGAACGAATTAGACATTCCCATCTCGCAGGTGCGGGATTATCTCGAGCGGGCGAGAGTTCCCTTATCGTTAGATTTGCGGGTCGGAGATAACCAGGATACTGAGCTAGGCGAACTGCTTGAAGACACGGGAATGTCGCCCGAAGAATTCACCACCCAGACTTCACTCAAGCTCGATCTTGATGCGCTGATGGCAGATTTAACCCAGCAGCAGAGGGAAGTTTTAATTCTGCGGTTTGGGCTAGATGACGGCAAAGCGCTGACGCTGGCGAAGATTGGCGATCGGCTCAATATCAGCCGTGAACGAGTGCGCCAGATCGAACGTGAAGCGCTGACGAAATTGCGGAAGCGCAAAGGTGATATGGGTGAATATCTCGCAAGCTGATTGATTTCCATCAATTTCTGCGTAGCTGAGACGATCGGAGTCACCTATTTAACTCTCAAGATAGTCATGCAAATTCTCAAGGCTTGTTACAGTCGAAGAATTGTTCTGGCTCTGGAGAAAGGGTGGGTGAATACTCGATTGGTCAGTCGCAGCATAAATCTCAGTGAGTGTCAGCTTCACTATGAGCAAGGTGGGCAGGAATTACGATCGCTGCCTATCCTGTTTCTGCACGGTTGGGGAATCTCGGCTGAGCCTTATCAGGAAGTTTTAGAACGGCTGTCAGAGCAGCATCCGGTGTTTGCACCAGATTTACCGAGCTTTGCGAGATCGTCCTACGACAAGATGATCCCGGACTACAAGACTTATGCAGCGTTTCTGGTGGAGTTTTTAGATGCGTTGAATTTGGAGCAAGTGCATATCATGGGGCATTCGTTTGGCGGAGGAGTGGCACTGACGATCGCAGCCCTGTTCCCGGAGCGAGTGAAGAGTCTTGCCCTGCTTGGTAGTACCGGAATTCCAACCGTTTCGGTTGCCGAAATTATTCCGAGACGCGCAGCAGAAATGACGGCACAGTTGTTTCTACCTAAACTGGAATTAAAGTTAACCACAATTCCGAAGGTCTTTACGCATAATTTGCTATTCAACACAGCGAACGTCCTGCAAGCGTTGCTGCTTTCGTTGTACGGGGATTTGAGGCATTTATTACCCACGATTCAAGCCCCCGCATTATTGCTTTGGTCAGAAGAGGATTTAACAGAGCCGTTAGCGATCGCGCGTGAAATGGCAGCCACTTTACCGGATGCCAAACTGGTGACTGTGCCAGAAGGCTTTCACGAATGGGGGCTTTGGTATCCAGAGAAATTTACTTCAATGGTGCTTGAATTTACCAGGCAAATTGAAATGGCATAACTACTCGTTCATTTCGCGATACGTTGCCACAGCAGACGGTGAAACTCGATTGAGGTAACGGAAAATCCAATACTTAAAAATGGTGTCTAGAATCACCGGGAAGGTTGCAATAAACAAGAAGATAAAATCGCGACTCGTCGGTAAACCGAAGTGTCTTGAAATCCCTTCGAGAATGATTTCCCAACCGTGGGGCGAGTGGAATCCCACGAAGACATCTGTAAACAAAATGATGATAAATGCCTTAGCACTATCGCTAAGACCATAAACCGTTTCATCCATAAAAGACTTGAGAATTTCGATTTCGCGTTTGCCGTTCAGCAGCACGAACGTAAACGCGATCGTAGCCAAAATATCAGCAATCCAGTTGCGAATCACGTTTGCGCTTTGACTTGAAAATTGTTCTGCAATTTCGGTGGCTTTCTCGCGGACTTGGACTTCGACTTGTTGCGATCGCACTTTCGCTCTCGCTTCGACTTCCTCAGAACTGAGAATATTCCGTTCTAAGGTTTCTTTGATAATATTTTCAAACTTCAAGCGCTCCTCAAATCCCTGCATCTCTCTCAGCGCTTCTTCTGCCATTTCGCCATTGATAAAGATTCGGTCTGGATTTTCGATCGTGAACTGTTGCGAAATCCAAGCACCAACAGGTAATCGATCGCTCAGCACAAAATTACGAGTTACTTGCTGCACCAATAACGGTACAAGAATTAAGACCAAAACAAATCGGACTGCTAATAGCGTTTTGACCTTAGAAATGCGATAGTTTTGAACGACTTCGTCTTCAGATTTAGGATCAAGATCACGTCTTAATCGTCTCAGTGTTGCCAGGATCGATCGGGGAAGCAGCCCTGTTTTATCAGAAATGCTTTCAAAATCTTCGGAAGTTTGCACATCGTTTGTTGGGACTTTTTGAGCTTCAGGTACGGTTAGATCCTGATCGGAATTCTTTTTAGCAAGACCGCCATTGCGCTCGACCGAAAGCATTGCCGTTGAAACGGCTTCAAGTGTTAATTGTTCATCTGCATATCGAGCTAGAATTTCGTCGATAAATCGAAGTTTTTCTAGCGTAATTGAAGACTTATCGCGCAGGGTGGGCACAAACCGGGATGAGCCAACTTCCGTCGTTTCGATCGTGCGAACTTCCTGCGTTGTTTTATTCGGATTCGTAATTGCCAATGCAGCACGACTCCGACGAAATTCGGTTAATCGCATCCGCATCATGCGGAGATATTTCTGTAAATCGGCTGAGAAATACTCAAACGCACTACCGCGCAGTTGAGTCGAATGAGGCGCGATCTTCTTACCGCCAAAATGCTCATTTTCGATCGCTTTGATTTTGAGAGCAGCATCATATGCCTGATCGAGAGCGCGATCGGGCGTTTCGAGGTACCATCGCTCAGCCCGACGCACATAGGCTCTGAACTGCGAAAGTAGCGAATTATTGTTCATGGCTTGTGTAGCAGAAATCGTCGATCGAAGAATGTGGCATGACAGTGTAACGAATCGGTCAGGTTGTTGGCGATCGCTCTATTCTAAAACTGCTTTTGGCTAAAGGTTTAGGATGGAAAGAGCATCTTAAGCAAGTGCTAAGTATCCTAACAAATCCGGTTGAGAGGGTTCGGGCAAATGCAAACATTTCCGTCAGTCTGGATTACAGGCGCAACTCGCACTGGTAAAACTGCCCGATTGGTAGCGCAGGCGTGCGAGTGGATGCGGGTGCGAAAATCTGGAATTTTGGTGTTGGCGGCGATCGGGGATAATCGATTGGAGTTGAGCGATCGGCTGACTGATGCGACTCAGGGCAAGTTTCCGTTTCGAGCGACAACTCCGCTCGGATTCTTTGAAGATGAAGTGACGCTGTTTTGGTCGCTGTTAGTGCAGCAGTTGGATCTGAAGGCTCAGTTTCCGGTGCGGTTGCGTCCTGAGAATGAGCAGGAGTTAGCGACAAAATTATGGCGGGTTGAGTTGGATCAAGCGATCTCACGATCGGGAATTGCAGAAGCGCGTTTAGTGCGGCGGGTACTGGATTTGATGCAGCTTGGTGCGTTAGGTGGGGTTGCGATCGAGGACATTCCCGCGATGCTCGATCAAGGTTTACCGGAATTTGAGGAAGGATTTTCCGAATTGCCGCTCTCATCAGAAACGATCGGCGAAATGATGCAGCGCTGGCGATCGTGGTGTTTGCGACGGGGATTGCTCACTTATAGTTTGATTACCGATTTATACGGGCGTTATTTGCTGCATAACCCGACGTATCAAGAGCATTTACTTGAACGGTATCAAGCAGTAATTGCAGATGATGTCGATGAGTATCCCGCGATCGTGCGATCGTTGTTTGAGTTTTTGATCGATCGACGCATCCCTTGTGCGTTTAGTTTTAATCCAGATGGAGCGGTACGCTTGGGGCTGGGAGCCGATCCGGTGTATTTAGCCGAACTGAGCGATCGATGTTCGGTGGTGGAATTGAGCGATCGGGTTTCACCCTGTCTGATGGACGAACTCGGCGAAGCCATTTTAGATCTTGTGACTGATCCCGTTTTCTTTGCCAGTTTGCCGGATACGATTCAAACGATTCAAACCACAACGCAGGCGCAACTCATTCGCCAAACCGCAGAAATCATTATCAAAGCCGTGCAATCGGGAACGGCTGAGCCGCGTGACATTGCACTGATTGGGCCTGGGATCGATCCAATTTCTCGGTATGCACTGCGGGAAATCCTGATGCGCCAAAATATTCCAGTTGAGTTTCTCAACGATCAGCGACCGTTAGCGAGTAGCCCGATCGTGCGCGCTCTGTTAACGTTATTGACACTGATTTATCCGGGACTCGGACGAGCGACCAATCGGGACACGATCGCAGAAATGCTGGTAATTCTCAGTCAGAAATCCGAATCGCCTACGACTTATGCGATCGATCCAGTTCGGGCGGGGTTGCTTGCCGATCATTGTTTTGAGCCGCATCCGGAGCAGCCGCGCTTACTCCCTGCGAATACGTTTCCACGCTGGGATCGTTTGGGGTATCAAGCTTCAGAAGCCTATGAAGGCTTAGTGCGCTGGATCGAATTGCAGCGATCGCAGTTAGAAACCCGAATGATTGCCAGTCCGGTTGTGATGCTCGATCGAGCGATTCAGCGATTCTTTCTCGGTGGCAGTCATTTACCGTTTGATCAACTTGCAGGACTGCGGGAACTGATGGAAACGGCGCAGCATTATTGGGAAGTAGACGATCGCCTCCGACGCAGCGATCTAAGCGATGCACCGCAATCGCTCACCGTGCGAAACTTTATCCAACTCCTAAGAAGTGGTACGGTGACGGCGAATCCTTATCCGGTGCGGTTAGTGCAACCCAATTCCGTGACGTTAGCTACGGTATTTCAGTATCGTTCCATGCGACGATCGCATCGCTGGCAATTTTGGTTAGATGCGGGATCATCGCGCTGGTTGAGCGGGGTGGATTCGCTGTTTGCGGCTCCGTTATTTTTGCAGGATTGGTCGGGGCAGGTGTGGGATGTGGAAGACACGCAACGGATGAACGAGCAGCGATTACGCCGCATTTTGCTCGATTTGTTAGGACGGACAGAAGCGCGATTGTTCTTGTGCTACAGCGATCTTTCGACAAGCGGACAGGAACAGACAGGAATTCTGACCTCGCTTGTGAATGCCGCAATTCCGTTGAGTTAGATGAAGATTTTCTGCTTCGGTTTGAGCGGTTGTTTGCCCCCTAAATCCCCCAGAATGGGGGACTTTGAGAGTAGACAATAACGTTCAAACCAAAGACCGGAGACGATCGCGCCCATTCCACACAATCCAAAAATTAACGGCTTCACGGGTAGGTCGTACTCTAGTGCGCGGCTTGAAATCTGCAAAATTAGAAACGTTACCCCACACCAAAACGTCGATCGCTCTCCGGCTCGTAAACTGCTTCGTATTGTCGTAATCGATAATACAACCAGCATCAGATTAAACACGATCGCCGCAAAGATTGGAATCGGTTGCACTCGGAGATGCCAAACCTGAACGATTCCATACAGTGCAATCATCGAGGCGATCATAATCGTCTGCCAATTGCACTTCCGCATTGAAATAAACAAGTACAGCCATTGCCCGATCGTGATCGCCGCCAAGAACACCACACTGGGAAGCGATCGCCACCCTGAAAGAATGCTGTACCAGGCATGATTCGCCCAAGTCCACTGAAACGACTGGCAAAAAAATAGCCCGCTCAAATACAGCACTGCCAATCGACGTGCGATCGGTTGAAACTGCTTTTCTTGCCGTCCCAGCGTCCAGATTGCATCGTCATACGACCACAACAATGCAGCAGGAAGACCCAGCACCAAAGGCGGTAACACGCTTCCTTTAGTCACAATCTCAGCCAAGCTGCTGATTAACGCCGAACAAACCGCGATCGCGCTCAACCCAAACAGCACTCCAGATCGACACCAATATGCCAACGGCAAAAACAAAATTGCAGCGACGATCGGCATTTGCAGCGCGATTGAGTGAGATTCAGCATTGAGGTAAATGTTATTCCAGTCTCCCCAATACCCCAGCCCGATGAGTAAAATCGCTCCAATTCCCCAGATAGTAGAGCGGAATCCGTAGGCAATCGCTAGCGCCCCAATTCCCCAGACCAATAAGCTAGAACTCACAGAGGTGCTGTGACTGAACAGTGGGATGATTTGCAGAATGACCCTGCTAAAGAGGAGTCCCGCGATCGATACCGCGATCAATAAGAGTAAGGCGCTGAGAGGATACTGACGAAACTTCTCACGGAGCATAAAAGCGAGTGCGAACAGATGGAAAACACTGAAATATTTTAATTCGCACCCCAGATTTTAATATCTACCTTCAGTATTTATATCGAAAAACGTCACCTTGATTTGATCTACGCGACCACGCATTCCTACGATCTCGCTGAAAAAAGTTGTGCCTGCCTCACCAATGTTCGGTATAAACAAACAGAGAGTTTTGGGTAAACTGTGCGCCCGTTTTTTGCAGTTTTATTAACGATTTTGGTGTGGTTTTACGCGCTTCCTGCTGAAGCCGCAGAACTAGAACGAGTGCCACTGACTTTAGAATTGTTGCAGGAGCGATTGCGCTCCCCGATGCCCAGTGAAGGAACGCGAATGGTCGATCTCAGACGGATGACGATCGATCTGCGTCCTGAAAATGCGGCGTTTCGAGATCAGTTTTACGGTTTGGTGCAGGCGCAACTTCAGCGTCCGGGTGTGCCAGTCGGGTTAGATCTGAGCAATTCGCAGATCGAAGGCGACTTTACCACGAGCAAGTTAGGGTTACGTGCGCCGATCTACGACGGAGAAGCCTTATCAAAATTATTTACACCCACGGAACAAGAGCAGCTAAGGCGCGATCGCAGACGTTTATACAGATTAAGCACCCTCTCGCAATCACTTTTGGTCGCGCCAAAAGAAACCGGAATTACAACTTCTCTGCAACTCACGGTATTTCGTGCCCCGATCAAATTAGTACAAACTAGAATCACAGGATTTGCAGACCTAACAAATACATTTTTCCTGAATCGGGTTGAAGCTCAGGGCGCACTGTTTCCGGCAGGAGCAGACTTTTCTCAGTCACGATTTAGCTTGCCGATGAATTTTGCGGGTGCGAACTTTGGTCGAGAAGTTCAGTTTCGCAACATAATCTTCTTTGCGAAAGCTGAATTCAATCAAGTCCAATTTCGCGGCGAGGCGAATTTTCAGGGCGCAGAATTCCAAGCCACAGCAAACTTCAATCAAGCCGTTTTCTATCAACCGACTAACTTTACGCGGGTGCAATGGCAAGGCAATGCAGATTTTGCTCAGACCCGATGGCGGGAGCAAGCCACCTTTAGTAAAGCAAAATTTAGCCGATCGCTCTTTCTCACCGATGCCACCTTCGAGAAAGCCGCCGTCTTTCGCGAAGCACAGTTCAATTCACTGGCAAATCTGCGCGGAGCCACCATTCTCGATCGTGCCGATTTTAGCTATTGCAGTTTTGCAAAAAGCGCCTATCTGAATGTGGCAGGATTACGATTCGATTCGGATAAAGCCAAAATCCTAGGCGATCCGGGGCAAATTGGGCGGGTGATTTCAGTACCAACACTCCAAGGCAACGAGAATTTATTGCGCGAACTGGTGCGAAACTTTCGCCGATTGGAGCAAATTTCTGATGCCAATCAGATCGATTACACCACTCAGTTATTACGATCGCGCCAACTTAACCGCCAGTTTTTCGGAACCGATCTCAACTCTGCAAGCGTCACCCAATTAAAGCAAATTGGATTTAGTGAAACCCAGGCTAATGCCATTATTCGACACCGAATAGAACAACCCTTCCGCAATCTCACCGAACTGCTCACGCTCGATCAAATCGGCATCGCGACTTATATTAACGTCCGCGATCGCGTGATTGCGGCTGATCCATTACCGCCTGCATTTAATCTCTGGTGGCGCTTTTCGATCGGGTTTCGCTGGATTTGTTTAAGTCTGCTTTTATTACTCAGTCGAGACGGAACGAGCTTTTGGCTGAGTTTTGGCATTGGCATCGTCACGGTCGCCTATTTTAGTGTGTTGTTTTGGCTGGTCGATCGAGCGCGGCGGCGTTATCCTAAACCGATTTTGCCGACGGCTTCTGAGACGATTTCGACCCTTAGTTTCGCGATCGTGCTGTTTTTACTCGGCTTAACCGCCGTGATTCAAACCGCAGATCGCCCCTTCATCACGCTGCTGTGCTGGGCGATCGTCGTGATCCCTGTGCCCTTAAGCTTGACCGTCTGGTTATACCTGCGAGGGCGATACCACGGGTTAATGGAGGTGAGCTACTTCCTGGAAGAAGGCACGTTGCGACAATTGAGAATCCTAGTTGGAAGACTGCCAACCATTCCGAGATATCCCCTATTTCGAGAGCGCTACTTGCCAATCTTGTGGAACAAGCAATGGAGTTGGCTAAACTATTTTGATTTCAGCCTCAATAATTTTTTGCGCTTTGGCTTTAATGATATTCGGCTCAGGGACGAGCATCTACCGGGACTTGTTTCAATCCTCGTATGGTATCAGTGGACATTGGGTACGCTATATATCGCATTACTCTTGTGGACGCTTTCCCGGACGATCCCGGGACTCAATCTCTTGATCTACTTTAAGTAATGAAAGTAATGAGGTTCAGCCCAGAGGTATATTTCAAAAAAGTGATTTATTTCAATCTTTGCTTCTAAAATCAATTCAGTCGTCGATCGGATTGCCCCAAATCAATCCTGCGATCGATGCAGCCGCTGCTGATTTTGTCCGGTTAATTCAGACAAATTAGAAGAAACTGATTCATGCTCTGCTTTTAGTCTTCCCCTAAAAGGAGGAGTGACGTTAAAAAATCGCGCATTCGGCGCTAGTTGAATACAATTAAAGTCCGAAATTATAAAGTCCGAAATAGAGTCCGAAATTGCAAGTGTGATCTGTTCAGCCCGACTTTAAAGATGGTGTGATGAGGGAACCCGTGAAAAGCGACAATCAACGTTCTGTGAAGCAGAAGGTACAGCCAGTTAAACCCACGCAAAAATCGACCTTGAAAAAGGTCGCAACGCAAAAAGTGGGACAGCCACAAAAAACCAAACCGTTATCCCCATCGGGACAGCTCCGCAGAAAGCAGCCTGTCCAGCGATCGAAAGGAATGCGGCTGTTATTTATGGCGCTTTCTCTCAGCGGAATTGCGATGATCTCAGCCACCGCAGGCGCACTTTTGGCGGTTTCTCTTGCCAGTACCCCCTTGATGCAGCGACAACTTTCCGCCTCTGAAGCCTCGATTTTTAAAAAGGGCGATCGCTTTTCGACCCGGATGAGTCTGCAACTGCCTGCCTTAACTCGTCCGGTGAACATCTTGGTTCTCGGCACAAAAGTTCTCACCACCGATGTCAGTAACGCTCCCGAAAACCTGAAGAAGCTGCCTTATCAAGCCCTAGTCAACTCCTTTGAGGGCTTAACGGATACAATGCTGCTGCTCCGGT
The DNA here is from genome assembly GCA_014695195.1 of Cyanobacteria bacterium FACHB-DQ100. Lineage (NCBI taxonomy): Bacteria > Bacillati > Cyanobacteriota > Cyanobacteria bacterium FACHB-DQ100. Next base: position 23,338 of record JACJNW010000035.1, read on the forward strand.
TTGATCCGGAGAATAAAAAAGTTGTGGTGATGTCGATCCCGCGTGATACGCGCACCTACATTGCAAATCACGGCATGACCAAGATCAACGAAGCGAACGCCTATGGCGGCCCGGCGCTGAGCGCCAAATCGGTGAGTGAACTGCTTGGGGGAGTGGGGATCGATCGCTACATGACGATCAACGTCCAAGGCGTTCAGGCTTTAGTCGATGCCCTTGGGGGTGTCACCGTTCACGTCCCCAAAGATATGAAATATCAGGACGATAGCCAACGGTTGTACATCAACCTCAAAGCGGGACGACAACAGCTAGACGGCAGCAAAGTGTTGCAACTTCTGCGCTATCGTCAAGACGAGAACGGCGATATCGGACGAATTCAGCGCCAACAAATGGTGATGCGGGCATTGATGGAACAATCGCTGAATCCCGGCACAGTTGCCCGTTTTCCCAGTGTTCTGGGCGTGGTGCAATCGCACATTGATACCAATCTGACCGTTGAGGAGTTAGTTGCCTTGGTTGGATTTGCTTCGCAGGTGAATCGATCGAACACCAAAATGCTGATGGTTCCTGGCGAATTTAGCTCCCCCGGCGAGTACAAAGCAAGCTATTGGTTGCCCGATCCGAAGCGAATTAACGGGATGATGGCACAGTATTTTAATTATGGAACCTCAAGTCTAGAAGCTCCAGATCCTGCCGCGTTGAGAGTTGCAATTCAAGATAGTACGAAGCAAGCCAAGAGCATCCAGACGGCCATGACCGCCTTGAATAATGCGGGTTATCGCAATGTTTATGAAGGGCAAGACTGGAACGAGCCGTTGAGCGTGACGCGGATTGTGGCGGAATGGGGAGATGTCAGTAGCGCTGAGGCGATTCGGGAAGCGTTGGGGTTTGGAGAAGTCCGGATCGAGAATACAGGAGATTTGCGATCGGATGTGACGGTTCAGCTTGGTCGAGATGCGTTGCAGCCGAAGCGATCGGTTAAGCGTCCGACTGCTGAACAGCCTTCAGACAAGTCAACCAGTAAGCTATCGAATTAAATTGAGGGCTGGGTGCTGCGATCGATAAACACAAACTTTAACGATCGCGAAACAACCTTAGAATTTTTTGGAGGAGCGAAAGCTTCGCTGCACTTCGTGTACGGATTTGCCGCAGCGATCGTAGTTCTCGAAATATCCTGCTATGGTAAGCAACGTTTGATGCTGTGATTGCTGCATGAGCTTTCTCATTTATCTTGATGTTTGTTGTTTGAATCGTCCATTTGATGATCAACGGCAGGAACGGGTTCGGTTGGAAGCAGAGGCGGTACTGTTGATTCTGGAACGTTGTCAGAGCAAAGAATGGACATTGCTCGGAAGTGAGGCAATTGAGGCAGAAATTGGGCAGATTCGCGATCCGGATCGCTTGGCGCAAGTTCAGACATTGGCAAGGGCGGCAACGCAACAGGTATTGATCGATGAATTTGTGGAGCGGCGGGTAGAAGAATGGGTTGGGCAAGGATTTGGGGTGTTTGATGCGTTCCATTTAGCCTGTGCCGAAGTGGCAGATGTGACCGCTTTGTTAACGACTGACGATCGCTTTTTGCGGCGCGCAGTACGGTTGGGAGAAATGTTAAAAGTAAGGGTAGCGAATCCCTTGCAATGGCTTTTGGAGGTGACGAGTGATGAACGCGAATGAGTTGACTCCGCTACAACTTCGACGAAAAGGGCTGGAAGCGTTGCGGGAGGCACTAGGAGTTGTGGGAATGGTGCGGTTTTTGCAGCAGTTTGATCAAGGCAGTGGGAACTATACTCGCGATCGTGATCAGTGGCTCAAAGATGTGACGGTTGCGGATGTGATCGAGCAAATTCGCAGAGAGCGCGATCGTGCTGCCTAATTTTTTGACGGGGCTTTGATTTCTGATTCGGGTGAGTTATGCGATCAACCTGACCTCTCCCGCAACTTCCACGATCGCAGCTTCGATCAACCAATCAGAGGTTAACGATCGCGAAACAACCCAACATTTCTGTAAAAAGCCTGAATGTTGGAGTTAAAAGCGAGAACAATCGACCTCCAAGCAGGAAACTTGCCCCTCAAAGCGCCAACAATTTATCTCCAAGATGAAACGATCGTGCTAGAAACCAACAACGATCGATCTCTAAGCAGGAAACTTGCCCCTCAAAGCACCAACGATCGACCCCTAAGCGGAAAACCATCGTGCCTGAGCCACGAACGATCGACCTCTAGGCTGGAACGATCGTGCTTAGAGACTGAGATCTCGATCTTTCATCAGCTTTAAGCCCAGTGGAGAGGTGAGATTGTAATGCAGTGGCGTGACGGTGATATATCCATCGCGATTTGCCTCCACATCTGTTGGAATCCCTTCATTGGGAATGTCTGGATCTTCGACATCTTCGAGCAGTTCACCCGAAAGCCAGTAGTAAATCTTGCCTCGCGGATCAACCCGCTTCTCAAACACATCCGTATAGCGCCGCACGCCTTGACGAGTCAGAATCGCACCCCGAATTTGATCACGCTCGATCGCCGGAACATTCACATTCAGCAGCATCAATTCAGACAACGGATCTTTCTCCAACTGTTGCACCAGCGTACAGGCATAATCCGCCGCAGGCTGAAACTCTTGCGACTGAAAACTGGTGAGGCTAAACGCAATACTCGGAATCCCTTCGATCACGCCTTCCATTGCCGCCGAAACCGTTCCCGAATACAGCACATCCGTTCCCAAATTCGACCCGTGATTAATTCCGGAAAGCACAAAATCCGGTTTCTCCTCCAGCAATGCCCAAATCGCTAACTTCACACAATCCGAGGGTGTCCCCGAACACGCCCACGCTCTTACCGCCGGATGAAACACCTGATCCATTTGCACCACGCGGATCGGATCATGCAGCGTTAACCCATGTCCGGTTGCCGATCGTTCGCGATCGGGGCACACCACCGTCACCGTATGTCCCGCCTCTGCCAGAGTATTCGCCAGCGTCCGAATGCCGAGCGCGTAAACACCATCATCGTTGCTGATCAGGAGTCTCATGCTTTCCACTACAATAAACAAGTTCGCAGTTCATTTTGACGCGAATTAGGACTTATAAACTACTGATTATGGCGGCTCAACCGAACGAACTTGAATCACAATTAGATGCCATTCGGCAAGAAGCGAAAAGCGCGATCGCCGAAACCCCATCGCTCGATCAGCTTGAACAATTGCGGGTCAAGTATCTCGGCAAAAAAGGGCCAATTCCGCAAGTTCTTGGCGGCATGGGCAAACTCGATCCGGCAGAACGTCCCAGAATCGGGGCACGCGCCAACGAGGTAAAAGAAGCAATCCAAATCGAGATCGACCAGAAAAAAGCGGCTCTGCAAACGGCAGCGATCGCGGCGCAACTCGAAGCGGAAACGATCGATGTCACCATGCCCGGAGTGGCGCGATCGCAGGGACGGATGCACCCGTTGAACAGCACGATCGATCAAGTCCTCGATATCTTTGTAGGACTGGGCTACACCGTCGCAGAAGGCCCCGAAATCGAGACCGATTACTATAACTTCGAGGCGCTGAACTTCTTGCCGGATCACCCTGCGCGAGATATGCAAGACACACTTTTTCTGCCAGACGGCAACTTGCTGAGAACACATACGTCTCCGGTGCAGATTCGCTACATGGAAGCCAATGATCCGCCCATTCGCGTGGCAGTTCCCGGTCGAACCTATCGCCGCGATACAGTCGATGCAACTCATTCGGCAGTGTTCCACCAAATCGAGATTCTAGCCGTCGATGAAGGTCTAACCTTTACTGACCTCAAAGGAACGATCAAAGTCTTCTTACAGGAGTTGTTTGGCGAGGTCGAAATCCGGTTCCGTCCAAGTTTCTTTCCGTTCACCGAACCCTCCGCAGAAGTGGATGTGAAATGGAAAGGACGCTGGCTCGAAATCCTCGGCTGTGGCATGGTCGATCCGAATGTGCTGAAAGCCGTGGGCTACGATCCGGAAGTTTACACAGGATTCGCGGCTGGATTTGGAGTGGAGCGGCTGGCAATGGTGCTGCATCAAATCGATGATATTCGCCGTTTGTACAGCAGTGATTTGAGATTCCTCAAGCAGTTTTAATCAATGAGCTGTTGTGCCGCTTGAATTACACCGATCGCAATCTGAATGATCGGGAAACAAAGCAGGCAAATCAAGGCAGCCCGACGAGTGCTAACATCTAACGCTTGACGGACTGCCACAATCACAGCCATCAATGTCCAGACCGCGAGTATTATCTCGATCGCGCTTCCTAACAATGGAATCAGCGTCAAAAAGTTGAGAATTTGCGGCGAATAGGCAAACCCGATCGGGCTAAGTAGGGCGCGATAACTCGGTGCGTCGGACTTTAGCCACCGTCCAATTTTCCAAATCGTAAACGTCCAAATATAGTAACTGACAATCACACTCAAAACATTCAGCAGTAAAACCAGGATAAAAGTGAAGGGTGTAGTTCGCGTCAGCAGCAGGATGGCCGCACTGCCGAGAGCGCGAGACAAAGCAGCGAGAAGAACGATCGTAAAAGCGAGTCGATGCGTTTTGGGCGTATTTTGAGCCGTTTCATAAAGCTGAGCATTCAAGGTCAGCGCAGCACGAATGGTCTGCCAAATTCCTGCCTGAGTAGCACGTTCATTCATAATCTATCCTGCGAAACTTCATTTGCTGACAAGGGGCTGAGATAGTGATCCGTAACAGCACTTTCATAAAAAAGTTCAAATGTGGCAGTGGATCAACCGCACCGTTCAAGAGATTGGTCGAGAGCTAAGAGGCTCGACCTTCAAGCTTATCGTCTCAATGGGTGGATTTTTGATCCTGTGGGGAGTGGTTGCGCCCGTGGGTACGATCGTGTGGTGGCTCAACCAGAATGCTGAAAGTCTAGGTTGGGTCACAGCGCCGGGGTCGAACCCAGTCTCTGATTTACCTCAAAGCGCCTCAGGCGCAAAGATCGATTGTTACATTGTATTCCTACCCGGAATCGGCAACTTTTCGCCCGATGAAATCACGGCAGGTGAAACATACTTCCTCGATCGACTTGTCGAACAACATCAAAGTTGTGTTGCAGTAAAAGATGTCTTTCCTTACTCAGTCGCAAATCGAGATTTAGGCAGTGAGCGAGTGTTTCAGCCGCTGTGGAAACTAGCAAGGGATAACGACGAATTGCTTGGTAGCGTTCTGATTCCCCTTCGTAACCTCTGGAGGTTTGCAATTTCATCCGACTATCGCTATAGTCCGGTCTACAGTATGGGAATTGCAGACACGATCGTCGATCGCATGAATGCGGCTCACCCCATTTCCAAGCAGCGGATTAACTTAATTTTGATCAGTACCAGTGGTGGTGCTCAAGTCGCACTGGGGGTAACTCCTTATCTTGCTGAATGGTTGAATGCTCGATTAACCGTGGTTTCGATCGGAGGAGCATTCGACGGGAAAGCCGGATTTGATCAGGTAGACCACATTTATCATTTTCAAGGTCAGCAAGACTTAGTGCCAACGCTGGGCTATGTGCTTTTCCCGTCGCGCTGGAATTGGACAGTGGGTTCTCCGATCAATCAAGCTTTTCGGCAAGGGCGATTCACGGTATGCAGTAGTGGCTCGCATGAGCATAGCGGGGATAAAGGCTATTTCGGAACTGCGATCGCGCCCAACAATCGCCCCTATGTTGAACAAACGATCGATCAAGTTGCACAGTTGCCGATTTGGTCGATCAACCAATCTTTAGTATCTCAATGTCCCCAGCGCTCAACTCAGTAGTTTGATACCGAATTCAACATAGAACGCGACAGATTGTACTCAAAGTCCCCCAGAATGGGGGATTTAGGGGGCGAGGATCTGACACATTCACGAATCAATTTGGTATGAGAAGCGATCGATCGCTTCTCATACTATTAAAAAGCGGCGGTTTCATACACAGACTCAATCAGCCTGAAGGAAACCGCCGCCAAAATCGCTTAGGTCTTTAGATCTTCGTGCCGCAGTTCGGGCAGAACTTGTTGGTCGGAACGTTCTCTGTACTGCAATTCCTACATTCGATCGTTTCTGCTGCCCGCTCTAAAAGTTTGCGTTCAGGCAATCCCATCATTTGAGCATTGCTCTTACCAGATGGAACCATCGGATAGCAGTTTTCATCCTTCTTCACGCGGACATCCATCAGCACTGCACCAGGGTGAGCAATCATCTCGGCGATCGCAGCTTGCAACTCTTCCCGCGTCTCCACAATCATGCCTTTGATGCCGAATGCCTCTGCCAATTTGACAAAATCTGGTGTCCCCACCTGCATATTGGAATTCGAGTAGCGCTCATCGTAGAACGCTTCTTGCCATTGGCGCACCATGCCCTGCCAACCGTTGTTAATAATCACGGTTTTGACGTTGATGCCGTACTGTGCCAGCGTTCCAAGCTCCTGAATATTCATCTGAATGCTGGAATCACCGCTAATACAGATCACTTCTTCGTCTGGAACTGCCACTTTTGCACCCATCGCCGCAGGCATTCCAAAGCCCATCGTTCCTAGCCCTGCGCTAGAAATCCAGCGGCGGGGGCTATTCTTGAGAAATTGAGCCGACCACATCTGATGCTGTCCTACATCGGTGGTATAAAAGGCGTTCGGGGCTTGCTGTCCGATTTCAAAAATCACCTCTTGCGGCGACAGCACCCCCGGATATTGCGGCACAACGAGCGGATAATCTTCGCGCCAGCGATCGACTCTTGCAAGCCACGCTTCGGTCTGCGTCGGGTTCGCGGGATCACCTTCTTCGCTGCTACGCTCCAACAAATCCGTTAGAACTTGCTTCACGTCACCCACGATCGGCACATCTGGCAAACGCACTTTACCCACTTCTGCCGGATCGATATCGATGTGAATCACTTTGGCGCGAGAGGCGAATTCGTCCAGCTTTCCAGTCACACGATCGTCGAATCGCGCTCCTACGGCAATCAGCAAATCGCACTCAGTCACCGCAAAGTTTGCGTAAGCCGTGCCGTGCATTCCCAGCATTCCAACCGAGAGCGGGTGATGCTCATCAAAGGCACCCAATCCCATCAGAGTTGTGGTGACAGGTAGCTTGAAGCGCTCTGCCAGTTCTTTGATTTCTGCGTGTGCGCCTGCTGCGATCGCGCCACCACCGACATACAGCAAAGGACGCTGCGCTTGCCGAATCAGCTTTAATGCCTGCCCAATTTGGCGCGGATTGCCTTTTACCGTCGGACGATAACCCGTCAAGCGCACCGAACCTGGCTCAACGGGAACATAATCAAATTGCTCAACACCGACATCTTTCGGCACATCGATCAGCACAGGCCCCGGTCGTCCACTGCTTGCAATGTAAAACGCTTCGGCAACGATTCGCGCCATCTCTCGCGGATCGCGCACAACGTAGGAATGCTTGACGATCGGTAAAGTAATCCCGTAAATATCGGTTTCTTGAAAAGCATCACTGCCGATCGCGGGGCGCGGAACTTGTCCGGTCACAATCACCATCGGAATCGAGTCCATGTGAGCCGTGGCGATTCCGGTGACAAGATTGGTCGCACCAGGGCCAGAGGTTGCAAAGCAAACTCCCACTTGTCCGGTTGCACGAGCGTATCCATCGGCTGCATGAGCGGCTCCCTGCTCATGACGCACAAGAATGTGCTTGAGGATTCCAGCTTGTTCAGCCCGATAAAGCTCGTCGTAAATGGGCAGGATTGCCCCGCCTGGATATCCGAAAATGTGCTTAACACCGTGGCGACTAAGACTATCGATTAAAGCAAAAGCACCCGTCACCTTTTGGACTGCTGATCGTTGCTGCAACTGCACTGGAGTAACCTCTTCGAGTACGCGCGATTGGATAAATTGGAAGATTTTTGTATCGTAGGATGCAAGTAATAGAAATATAGTGTAAAGCTGATCCCTATCTGTGTCGAGAGAAAGACTGAGGAAATCTTTTCAAGAATTCCCGCTGCGTCAGACGTTTGAAATCTAGCGGACGATCGCTGCGTCAGAAGATCTTGACATCATTTCAAGCTCCGTAACATTGATCGTTACCCATCAGGAGAATCCTAATTAATCCAGCTTGTGTTGTGGCTGAACTAAGGGAAGAGTCCTGTCTGGAATTCATAACTTTAATCTAGCTTGTAATGCTCAACGATTTCACTAATGATCTCACTAATGAAAGTTGCAGCCGTAACTACAGCATTCGAGGGTTTAACAATTCCTTTAACCGTTGTGGGAGATTGCCATAGCATCAGATGTTCAACGGGTGGATCGGCGTAGAAATGAGTTGCGTTTCCCCCCATCATTAGAGAACTCCAGTGAGTAAAGTGATCATGGCTGACCCGGTGAATCGGGAACTCCCCGAATAAAGGAACGCCCCAACCATCGATCGCAATCAGCGCTGCAATCCGGATTCCTTGGCGCTGCCATATTCTAGCCGCTGCGATCGCACTCACGACTCCAGCACTAAACGCAATGATCAGCACTGCGTCCTGCGGGGAAAAGAAATCGAGAAGATGCCGGGGTGAATAAACGGGGAAGCGGTCAGACGGAAAAACCTGACAGTTTCCCAAAGATAGCTTTGAGAGAAACGCATCGGTGAGCGCAGGCGGGTGCATTCCTGGACAAATAAGAATTTCCATTACTCTGGGTAACAATATTTCACTAATCCGCTCCGTCCCCCGGTGGGGGATGTTAGCCTGAAGCTAGACCAAGACATTCTACGAAAGCAAGGGGTTTTACACCGTGGTCGCGACTCCAGAAAAGCTCGAACATTCTCACTCTCATCATGTATCTTCCAACTCAGAGCGGGTAGCTGTACTGCTGATGGGATATGGCGAGGTCGAAAGCTACGAAGACTTCGCAAATTACAACGAACAAGCTTTAAATCTCCTGACTGCAAAGTTTGCACCTGTCCCTACCTGGGTTTATCCACCTTTAGCAAAGCTTTTAGCAGTCTTCGATCTGCACGAGTGGGGACATCAGCACGGTCAGTTTGTTTCTCCCCATAATGCGATCTTTGAACAGCAACGTGCAGGAGTCGAAGCCGCACTGCAAGAAAAATGGGGCGATCGCGTCCAAGTTTTCAAGGCGTTTAACTTCTGTAAGCCATTCTTACCTGAACAAGTATTAGCCGAGATTAAAGATCAGGGATTCACAAAAGTTCTGATTTATCCCTTACTGGTCGTTGATTCTATTTTTACCAGTGGGATTGCCGTCGAGCAGGTGAACAAAGCTTTAGAAAATTCAGTCGATGATGGCGAACATTGGCTGAAAGGGACTCGCTATATTCCCTCATTTTTCGATCGACCCGAATATATCGACTTGATGGCGCGGTTAGTCGAATCTCAAATTCACTCTGATCTCGCTGGAGCCTATCTTCCCTCGCAGATCGGCATTGTTTTGATGAATCACGGCTGCCCCCATAAAGCAAAAGGATTCACCTCCGGCATCACCGAGAGCCAAGCGCTTTACGACAAAGTGCGCGATCGCTTGATTGATCGCTATCCGCTGATTTCAGTAGGCTGGTTGAATCACCAAACGCCGCTGATTGAATGGACGCAACCCAACGCTGATCTTGCAGCAAGAAACCTGATCAACCTCGGCGCGAAAGCGATCGTCTTTATGCCGATCGGCTTTGCCACCGAAAACCACGAAACGCTGCTAGATGTTGAACACATTATCGAGAAGCTGCATCGCAAGCACTCAGATGTGAAATATGTCAGGATGCCTTGCGTGAATGACAATCCTGACTTTCTAAAGATGGTTGCAACATGGGCAGATCCGCAGATTGAATCGCTTTTGTCTGAGCAAGCGGCAGCGGTTGTTCCCGTTCACGGAGAAATTCACCATCATCATGATCACGGGCATCACCATGCACACGATCATGGATATCACCATCATTAATAATCAGTGAACGTTAAGGGGAGAGGCGGTTCTGCGCTTCTCTCCTGCTCAGTTGAAAGATTTTGATTGTGCAATCTTAAACATCGCGTTATAATGTCAAAGCTTAGTTACGGGATGTAGCGCAGCTTGGTAGCGCGCCTGCTTTGGGAGCAGGATGCCGCAGGTTCAAATCCTGTCATCCCGATTTCTTGTGAAGGAAAATGCAATTTCCCGAAAGAAAGCGTAAGACTGAATCTGTAAGTCTGAGCTGGGAGTTACATCTACTCTATACAAAAGCAGAGCGATAAGGGGGACACCGATTCGCTAGCTCATTATTATATGTCGGAAACGATCGTAGCCTTTTCTGCACGTTTTCCACTACCCACATCGCACTTTCAGCGTCCAAATACATCCATGCATCGCTTCTTTATCTTCATTTTGGCGACAGTGGTCAATTTGATTATGTTCAAACCGCCCGCTGCCGCCCAGACTCCTGGGTCAGAAACCCCAGACCAACTGCGCCAACAGATTCAGCAGCTACAACAGCGTCTGCAAGATTGGGCACAGCTAGACCTTTATAGACAAGCCAACGCTAGTTTGTTACCTACCACAATGGATGAGAATCGAGCCGTGTTCTTTGGCGATTCTATTACCCAGTTTTGGAATCTCTCTGCCTATTTCCCCAATCGCCCCTATATCAACCGAGGCATTTCTGGGCAGACGACTCCTCAGATGCTGATTCGATTTCGTCCGGATGTGATTGCACTGAAGCCGCGTGTAGTCATAATTCTCGCAGGAACAAATGATATTGCGGGCAATACGGGTGCGATGACCTTGGACCAAATTCAGGATAATTATGCGTCGATCGCAGAGTTAGCAAGAGCGCATCAGATTCGCGTGGTGTTTGCGTCTGTGCTGCCGATTCATGATTATGCTGCAAACAAGATTTCGCCAGGGCGACCACCCACAAAGATTGAGGCGCTGAATCAATGGCTTAAAGGATACTGCGCTGCCGTGTATTGCTCTTATTTAGACTATTACAGCGCAATGCTAGATGCCCAAGGCAGGCTGAGAGCCGATTTGTCAGACGATGGACTGCATCCCAATTCAAAGGGTTATGCTGTTATGGCTCCGCTTGCAGCGGCGGCAATTCAGCAGGCATTGAGATCCCCTTCTAAGAATTAGATGATTCTCATGCAGCGAACCGACTGACACGATCGGGCGAATTTCATACCCCATTCGACAAGAAACACCGAACTGAAATTCTCAATCCGGTGACTTGATAGATCGATGGAAACTAAGGCGTAGGAATTAGGGATCAGTCTGCAACACTTGCGGATGGAGCAATCCCACCATTTGTTGGATGCCGCGATGAATGCGACGAGTCACCGTCATCGGACTGACTCCGATTTGTTCCGCCACTTCTTTGCGCGACAAATCATGCAGGAAAACATATTCGATCGCTTGGCGCGTTTTATCTTCAAGCTGGTTGAGCGCCCTCTGCAACTGTTGGCGATCCTCCTCAAGCACCTGCAAGGCTTGATAGCGGGCATCAGGCAGCGTGTCACCTAGCGTCATCGGCGAATCTAACTGCTGGCAAACCGTCGCATCTAAACTTAGCGGTAAGCGGTTCTTCGCCGCCAGTTTGCTTTCGCGCCATTCGTTGACGGACACTTTCAGGACATCTGCAATCTCTTCGTCGCTCGGTTGACGCCCGAACGCCTCCATCAGTTGTTCTCGAACTCTCTGACCTTCTTTGTTTAATTGCTGCCAGCGACGGGGAATTTTTACCGTACCGGCTCGATCGCGGAGGAAATGCAGCATTTCACCCCGAATATAAGGAACCGCAAATGAGCTAAAGGCGCAACCCTGGTTTGGGTTAAAGCGTTCGATCGCTCGAATTAGCCCTAAGTAGCCAATTTGTTCAAGGTCTTCGTAGGGTTCTGCACATTGATGACTTACCCGATGAGCGATTTTACGAACCAAACCTGCGTTCATTTGTACCAACTGATTGCGGAGTTTCACCGAGGGATTTTGGTGATACGAAACCAGTAATTCCATCCCGCGAGAACGTAAAGAAGATTGAGTTGCCATCATCCACCACAAGATCAAGGTTCACATCAGCGTTGAATCTATTTTCTGTAGAGAGGCATTGTAAAACCATCGTCGATCTACGGTACTGATCGAATTTATGCTGGTACGAATTCGGCAAAATTACGCAGATATTCAGTCTTTATGTGGACGGCATTTGAATTAGTTTTAGGCTGTGATCTGCGTCATATTCCTAATGTGATTGCACTCTGTCTAGAGTGTGATCGAGGTCGCTTCTTTTGACAGAGGGAAACCAATGTAACGAATTTTATTGTGATGCTATATCTTACTAAAACTTAGAAGGAATGGAATTTATGGCAGCTAAAGACGAAAAAACAATGCAACAAGAAGCGCATTCTTCTGAAGTTGAAAAAGAGCCAAAAACTGCAAAAAAATCAGCAAATTCTGAGGTGGATAACGCACCAGATATTGAATCTTTGACTGAAATTTTACATGGCGATCCTACTGAAATTGAGTCCGAAGAAGCGATCGACTCGATCGACGAGTGGGTGGATTTTCTCAAGGGTCACAAGGAAGAAAACATCAAAGAACTGTCAGCATCCCTGAAAGAATTGAAAAAACTTCTGAAGGGTAAAAAGACCGAAGCAAGCCAAATTGTAGAAGTGCTGGCGAAACTGGGCGAGCAAACCAACGCGATCGGCGACGAAGCGGGTCGTGGTGTGAAAGGCCCGATGCATACGTTGGGTAAAGCGTTAATCACGTTTAGCCACAAGATCGAGCGAGCTGCGGCAAAAGCAGAGAAGGAAGCATAAGCTTAAATTTCGCATCAACAAAGAGGGGCGATCGAGACTTTTGAATCCCGATCGCCCCTTGCTTTTGAACAAAGTTAGCCTTCGCTTTCTAAAAGTTTTTTGACTTCGAGTAGTTCTAGTCGATGCTGTTCGCTGACTTCGGGGTAGGACAAATTCAGGGACTTGAGTTTACTGATGATGATGTTGGAGACAGCCAGACGAGTAAACCATTTATGATCGGCTGGTATGATGTACCAGGGTGCATGATCTGTACTGGTATGGCTGAACACCTCTTCGTAAGCTTCCATATACTTGTCCCAATGTTGCCGCTCTTTTGCATCCGTGGCGGAAAACTTCCAGTTCTTTTCGGGCTGCTCAATTCGATCGAGAAATCTCTTTTTCTGCTGCTCTTTCGAGACATTTAGGAAGAACTTTAGAACAATGACTCCGTTGTTAACTAAGTATTCTTCAAAGTGATTAATTTGCTTAAATCGCTTCTCCCAAAAATCTTTGCCTAGTGCTTCTTTGGGTAGCTTTTGCTTTGCTAGCAATTCTGGGTGAACCCGCACCACTAGAACTTCTTCATAATAAGAGCGATTGAAAATTCCAATGCGCCCGCGTTCGGGTAAAGCTTTCGTCGATCGCCACAAATAATCGTGATCTAAGTCTTCTGAAGAAGGGGCTTTGAAGCTGAAGACTTGGCAGCCTTGAGGATTTATCCCTGACATGACGTGCTTAATAGTGCTGTCTTTTCCGGCCGCATCCATCGCTTGAAATAGAATTAACAAGGCGTAGGAATCGTGAGCATAGAGAATGTCTTGATATTTTGCGAGCTTCTGAACGCCTGTCTGAAGCTCGGCTTGAGCCGCTACTTTATCTCTTAAGCCATCTGTATGAGCTGGATCGTAGTCCTTTAGCTTAATTTTCTGATTGGGCGGCACTATAAATTGATCGTGTTTCATAAGGATTCTCATGGAGGCTATTCCCCAATTATGGTTAGCCTGCTGAGGATGAGGACGCGATCGCAACGTTCTTTAAAAAATTTAGCGGACGCAATTGTTTCAGCGTTTCGAGTTGCTCGGAGTTTCGGACTAAAAGCGCACCTGCAAAGGCAAGAGAGTTCACCGCGATCGCACTATATTCGGCTTGTGATCGTGGCACAATCATCATCCATTCTCGCGTTGCTAAAAAGTTATAGGGAGCCGATTGTATAATTTGATTAGAATCAATTCTTACGGCTTCGAGTAACTCCCAATAGCGTTCTAAAAGTTGCTTAGCGGTATCAATTCGATCAAGTTTTGTGAAGGCATGAATAAAGGGAAATTCGGGAATTGTGGTAATGCGATCGGCAGAATTTACAGCGTTAATTAAGGGGTCGATCGGTAAACGAATTCCCTCAACAAACGGGAATGGAACCAGTTGTAGATGCTTGTGACGCTGGCTTGCTCCTGCCACTGAGCCGGCATTATAAAACGCTAATCCATCCACTTCGGCTAAACATGCCCATAGTGCTGCAAAATCGTCCAGCGTTAATAAAGCTTCTTGTTCTTCAAAGGCACGAGTAATAATTAATAGGTGATGATCGGCAACGTTGAATTTATTCAAAAGACAAACGTGAGTGTCAGAAATATCAACAACAAATAAATCGCGATCGTAGGGAAGAAATGGATTAATCGGTTTTCCAGTTGCAATCTCTTCTTGTTTTTGCTTCAGGTCGGAGACTTCTTTGCGAATCAGATTGGTGACAGTGCGGACGAGAAATTTCGCGCCTGCTTGCTCGATAAATTCGTGAGTGGTTGGAATTGAAAGGAGTGCGCCACAAGAAAGCGCGTGTTGCGTTTGCTCGATCGTGCGTTGCCACAGAACTCCGGGATTTTCCAGTAACCGAAGATGCACAGAGTCAGACACAAATTCAGACACAAATTCAGACATAGTAAAGAGCAAGAATTACCACTTTCAACTATTTCACATCTTCGTAGCGCTGGCGATGCGCGGTCAGTTGTGTGATGTAGCCGGGATCAAGTTTTGCAAGCTGCCACTTTTCGTAAAAAATCTTGGCGGATTCGGCTTTGATCGGGTCTTCTTCACGGGGCAGTACGGTTTTATCGGTGGCGTATTTGCGCCCGGATTTGTGGTTTGCGTAGCGGCGCGATCGAGTGTATCCCATCTGCAAAAATTTCCGCGCCATGTCCATGCCGACAAAATCACCTTGCGCTTTATAGTCTTGAAAAAGCTGATAGATCTTATCGGCTGAAATTCGCGCAATCTCTGGAGTCTTGAATCTCCAGTGTGGCAGAATCTCGCTTTTGTAAGGCTCGACTAACAGAACGCCTTGTTCGCCTTTTCCAACGCGGTAGAGCTCCGGGTGCTCTCTGAAATTGACCTGAGTGAAATCGATCGAGTAATCAAATGCCATCGGTGGAAATTCGACTCTAGACTAATTCAAGCAGGTGCAAGATTTCTAGTCATGTCCCACGAGAACGATTTCTAGAAAAGAACAGCAGAACCAACGCGATCGCGCTGCCAATCGCCGTGACTGAAATTGCAAATTGAGCAAACTGACGAACGGCGATCGCCAACAATGCCCAAATGATCACACCTGTAAATGCAACATCTCGATATCGAATCACGATCGCGGCTGTAATCGCTGCGGCAATCAAAATCATGATCACTGTCGAGATCGTGCCATCAATCCCCGCTCCAGTCCAGCCCGAAGCATACAAAGCAGACGCAACATTCACGATCGACGCAACGCTAATCCAGCCCAAGTAAATACTAATTGGAACCTGAGCTAACCATTTTTCCTCACGCGGAACGCGGCTATTGGGGAATCTAGACCACAAGTAGGCAGCAATCAGGTTAATCAAAATTCCGAACATCAGTGCAACAGATAACCAAAACTGCTGCAACTGAAAGGCATACACCCAAACAATTTGAAAGAGAGATGCCCAAATGATTGGAGCGCGTAACTTCAGCAAATGGGAATTAAAACGCTGAGACGGTAATGCTTGATAAATTCCGAAACCAATCAGCCCAAGATAAATCACGCCCCAAATCGCAAACGCATAATTTGCTGGCGTAATCCGTACACCGCCTAGAATCGTGTTTGCGACTGCTCCAATGCTCAATCCTCGCAGCGGGAAGAAATTAGAGAGTGCATTAATGACGATCGCAGCCAAAATTGCGGCAATGGTTCCAAATTGGAGCGCCACTATAACCGAAGAATTTCGCCCAGATTCCTGCATATCACCTCTCGGAACTCGCTCTTATACCGTAGCGATATTTTGGGCTGCGATCCTCTTTCTGATTTAAGATTTCTCGCTCGGTTCGATCCACTTCCACATCGGGTGGCTTTGCCCTTGCTGGCGAATTTTTAAGACGGTTTGTTCGAGCTTTTGCTGCTCCTCGATCGGCAACCCAAATAGAATATTCCGGCTCTGCCAAATCAATACGCTCAGCGTCATGCCAATACAGAATCCGAGTCCGACAGTCGCAGGCAAATTCGAGATCAGCCCGTGTCGTAGGGCTGCCCAAGTGAAATAGTCCTGCATGAGTGAAATCGGGTAGCGCAGCTCCCAGAGGCTCCATGCCCCGATCGTTAGCCACAACCCGATCGCCACAAGCCACCGCCCGATCACCGTCGATCGATGCAGACGTTGAACTGCCGCTTGAAATTTTGGATCAAGTTCGACTTCGGGTGAGTCAGGAGGTGTCATATTCTTCAATCTAATCGCTAGTCGCCTCAGCCGTCACAGGCGCAAATGCGCGTCCCCGCTTTTCACGCCACAGTGCTAACAATGTACTGGCAATAAAGATGCTTGAATACGCTCCCATCGTAAATCCGATAATCAACGCTAGGGCAAAGTTCTTCAGCGTTTCTCCTCCGAAGAAAAAGAGCGCAAACAGCGTTAACAAGACGGTTAATGTCGTATTGAGCGATCGTGTTAACGTCTGATTTACCGCATCATCCACGATTTCGTTGATATGCCGACCGGGATTAAGTTGGATTGTTTCGCGGACGCGATCGTAAATCACCACCGTATCGTTGACCGAGAAACCGACGATCGTTAACAGCGCCACGACAAATAAACTATCGATTTCGGTTTTCAACGGGGTGAGTCCGAGAATCGCGAAGAAGCCGACCGTGATCAAAACGTCGTGGAACAGCGCGATGATGGCGAAGAGCGCGTAATCCAATTCAAAGCGGAACGTCATGTAGAGCGTGATACCTGCAAAGGAAACGATCAGTGCGACTAGGGCAGATTGAAACAGTTGTCGCCCGATCGTCGGCCCAACCGTGTCGATCTGCGTTTTTTTCGCATCAAACTTACCGACTTTTGATTCGAGTTCTGCTTGCAGTTTAGTGCGCTGATCTACGCTGAGCGTATTCGTCCGAATCAAAGCAGCGCGCTGGTCTTGACCGACGAGCTGCAGACTAGCATCTCCTAGATTCTCATCGCGCAGCACTTCGCGGATCGCGTCGAGGCTAATCGGTTTGTCGCAGTTTCCAGGCTGACTGCAATCGAGTTCTACCTGAAGCCGCGTTCCACCTTTGAAGTCAAGCCCCGGACGCAACGGCGTACCAATTTGAGTTTGCAGAATCACCATCGCAATGATGCCGGCAAGAATACAGAGGGCAGAAATCGTCCACCACAATCCCCGTTGGCGAATGACATTCAGTTTCATCAAGTGGTCTCCGAGATCGATTGTTTAGCTTTATGCAGATTGGGACAGAACCATGCTGGCTTGCGGAGTCCCGGAAACGTAATCGCGTACATCATCAGTGTGCGGCTGCAAGTGACTGCGGTGAACATACTGATCGCAACCCCTAACAACAGCGTTACGCCAAATCCTTTGACCAGTCCTGAACCGAACCAAATCAAGGCAATACAGGCGATCGCAGTCGTCACGTTACTGTCAAGAATGCTGGAGAAGGCGCGGAAAAAGCCGGATTCGACCGATCGATACAGCGTCTTTCCAGCAAGTAACTCTTCACGAGTCCGCTCAAAAATCAGAATGTTCGCATCAACCGCCATCCCGATACTGAGAATGAATCCGGCGATTCCAGGCAGTGTCAAGGTCACGCCTAAGAGCTTGAATCCGGCATAGGTTAAGAGCGCATAGATGATCAGAGAAATTGCGCTGATTACACCCGGCAATCGGTAATACACAATCATGAAGCCGAGAACCAACAGCAATCCACCGATTCCTGCGTAAATGCTGCTCTGAATACTATCGCGTCCCAGAGTTGCGCCGACGGTGCGGTTTTCAACGACTTCGACCGGGAACGGTAACGCACCCCCGCGTAATTGCACCGCTAAGTCGGTTGCTTCTTGAGCGGTAAAGCGTCCGGTAATCGTGGCTCCTCCGCCTGTAATTCCGGTTTGAGCGAATTCTGCACCCACAGACGGGTAGCTGATTAATCCGTTATCGAGGAAGATGCCCAGCGATCGACCCGTTCCCGCTAAGCTTTTCGTCAGCTGGGCGAATTTGTCGCCGCCTTCCTGGTCGAATTTCAGTCCGACGCTAAACGCATCTGAGCCAGGGGCGGATTCTGCAAAAGCGTTCTGTAAATTTTTACCGACTAGCGCGGGTGGATCAAATAGAGACGCGATCGCTTCGTTGCTGCGTTTGATCGCGGCTTGATTTTCCTCGATCGCTTTTGCGTCGTCGGATTTACGCAGTTCGGCTTGCTTTCTGAGGAACTCTTGGCGGATCGATTGTTCGATCCGGAGCCTGTCTTCGGTTCCGGCTTTTTGTGCCCGGAAGTCAAGCTGTGCGGTGCCGCCTAAAACGCGCTCGGCTTGTTCCGGGTCGTTGACTCCGGGCAACTGGACTAAAATTTGATCTTCGCCCGCCGTTTGAACGAGCGGTTCGGACACGCCCAATCCGTTAATCCGACCTTCGATCACGCGCTGCACGTCTTCTAGCTGCTGCTGCGTGATTCTTTGCACATCACCCGTTGGCTTGACCTGGATCGTAATCTGCGATCCGCCGCGCAAATCCAAGCCGAGCAGGGCTGGAAAATGGCGCTGATCGAAGATGATGTAGAGCGAACCCAGCACCAGCACCAAAATCAGTATTAATAATCCTCGTTGCCGTCCCATAGCCAGTCTTTATTATGACAAAGGCTATGATAGCGCTTTCTTTGTATGACGTTGCATTCGATACGGTTTCAGCAACAAAAACGCCTGATTGGAAAGATGAGCGATCGCGCTTTGTGTTGGCATCTCTAGAGGTGAATTGATCGAAGGTCGGCTTTCGTCTTCTGAGTTGTAGGCTGCGATCGCACAAGTATACTGACAGCGCTTCACGATCAAATCAATCTGATACCGAATCAATTTATTAATGCGACAGATCCTTCGCCCCCTAAATCCCCCATACTGGGGGACTTTGAGAATCCGAAACAGATTTAGGCTTGAAGTCCCCCACTCGTGGGGGATTTAGGGGGCGAAGGATCTGTCGCACTCAAAAATCAATTTGGTATGAGGCGATGGCGATCAAGGATTGGAAGTGGCACTGCACGATCGATTAGTCGGGGTTGAGGAGCGCTTGGAATCGATCGTCTTGCCGACGAAATTTCTCTTCAATTTATACCGAATTAGACATAAAATGCGACAGATCATACTCAAAGTCCCCCAGAATGGGGGATTTAGGGGGCGAGAATCTGTCGCATCCACAAATCAATCTGGTATTACTCAACCACAGGTAATGGCGTGTTGCAGAATGGCAATTGCTGAGTCAACCTGCTTTTGGAAGCCATAACAGCAGGCTTTGCCGTAATTCAGTAACGCGGAATCAGCAGAGATCGAGTGCGATCGCTGATTCCATTGGGCATCCTCAGACGGTATACCTTTCTATCCCTAAAGCAGCTCTACCCGATGGCATCCCAGAATCTTCCCGCCCAGCTTTCAGACACCGACCTCGAAGAAATCAAAGCCGCCCTTGCGACGATCGAAGCCCAGATGCCGTTTCTAGTGCATCTCAGCACCGAAGAACGCCGCAAGCTGTTCAAGATGGGCAACAAAAGCCTCTCGTTTGTCAACAACAGCCTGATCGCCGCTCAATCCAATCCCGATATTCTCCCTGCCAGCTTCGATCTCGACAAGTTCCGCAGCAACTATGAACTCGCGACCACCCTGACCGAAGTGCTTCTGAGACTGCAACAACTCACCGAAAAAGTAGACGATACCTTAATCTCGGTGAGCAGCGAAGCGATGACCGATAGCCTCACTGTCTACGACTACATCAAAACCGCCTCTAAAAAGACTCCGGGACTCAAAGCCGTTGCCGATCAGTTAGGCGAACGCTTCAAAGCCACTCGCTCCAGAGCATCGAAAGAAGCCCCGACTCCTGCATCCGTTTCTTAATCAAGTTCCAATACTCGCTGATGAATCATTTAATCTCGTTGGCGAGTGTTGATCACTCATTCACGAGTCTTTATGACTCACGCACGAGTGTTTGATCCTCGCGGGCGAGTGTTGATCACTCATTCACGAGTCTGCGATCGTCGTTGGCGAGTATTGATCACTCATTCACGAGTCTTTGATCGTCGCCCACGAGTGTTGATCACTCACGCACGAGTCTCGAATCCTCGTCGATGAGTCTTGATCGCTCGTGGATGAGTGCCAGTTTCTAGAAGGAGTTGTCGATCGCTTCGTTTCAGTCGGCTTCAGCCCCCTAAATCCCCCAAATTTGGGGGACTTTGAATGTCAAAAATTTCCTGGAATCCCAAAATTACTTATTGTCAAAGTCCCCCAGAATGGGGGATTTAGGGGGCAGTTTGCCAGTGACTTCAACTCCCTTCTAAACCTTCAACGGAACCATGTTGCGAACCGCTTCCACAATCTGCGGCGGTTGCACGATCGTTAAAGCCTCAAGCGTTCCATTGTAAGGAGTCGGAATATCTTGCGAAGACATCCGCAACACGGGCGCATCGAGTTCATCGAAGAAGCGATCGTTAATCGAAGCGGTCAGTTCCGCTCCAATTCCCCCAGTTCGCATACATTCTTCCACAATAATCACGCGATGCGTTTTGCAGATTGATTCACCGATCGTCTCAAAATCCAGTGGCTTGAGCGAAAGCAAATCAATTACTTCGCAGTCATACCCTTCTTTATCTAACGTCTTCATCGCCTGCATCACATGATGCCGCATTCTCGAATACGTCAGAATCGTGACATCTTTGCCTTTTCGCACGACTTCAGCTTTATCAAGCGGCAGGTAATATTCTTCGCTCGGCAGGTCTTCTTTCAGGTTGTAAAGCAGAACGTGCTCAAAAAACAGCACGGGATTATCGTCTCGAATCGCCGACTTCAGCAATCCTTTGGCGTTGTAGGGAGTCGAACACGTAACGATCTTCAATCCGGGAACCGCTTGGAAATAAGCTTCCAGCCGTTGCGAGTGTTCTGCACCTAAGCGGCTACCGACTCCACCAGGGCCGCGAATCACGATCGGGATCTTGAAGTTCCCACCCGACGTATAGCGCAACATCCCCGCATTATTCGAGATCTGGTTGAACGCCAGCAGCAAAAAGCCCATGTTCATACCTTCGATAATCGGGCGCAATCCGGTCATTGCCGCGCCGATCGCCATCCCGGTAAAGCTGTTTTCAGCGATCGGCGTATCGAGCAGCCGCAGATCCCCATACTTCTTATATAAATCCTTCGTGACTTTGTAGGAGCCGCCGTAATGACCGATATCTTCTCCCATCACCAAAACCGTCGGGTCTTTTGCCATTTCTTCGTCGATCGCTTCCCGAAGGGCATTAAAGAAGAGTGTCTCTGCCATTGCGTCTCAATCTAAATAAAGTACGTGCAAGGTCTCATTTTATAAGGAGCGAGGACATTCCGTATAGTGATCTCGCAACAAACACGATTTCCCGCGAATGCCAGCCTTCCCATAAAATTGAAGATCTGTCGTGAATGGGTAAAAAGCTGTGGCGTTTAAAGTCGGTTTGTTGGGATTGGGAACGGTCGGGACTGGAACAGTTGAAATTCTCCGTGATCCGGCTCAACGTCACCCGTTACTGCAAGAGATTGTGATTCATAAAGTCGGAGTGCGATCGATTGACAAACCCCGCATCGTTCCGTCAGAACTGCTCACGACCGATTTAGAGTCGATCGTGACCGACCCAGAAATCGATATTGTGGTCGAAGTGATGGGCGGTTTAGAACCCGCTCGATCGCTAATGCTGAAAGCGATCGCAAACAAGAAGCACGTCGTCACCGCGAATAAAGCTGCGATCGCCCGATTTGGCGCTGAAATTTTTACAGCCGCATCGGAAGCGGGCGTTTACGTCCTGCTAGAAGCAGCAGTCGGCGGCGGAATTCCGGTAATCGAACCGCTCAAACAATCGCTCTGCGCGAATCGGATCAACACGGTAACAGGCATCGTCAACGGCACGACAAACTACATCCTCACCCGAATGCAGCTTGAAGGCGGTGACTTTGCCGAAATTCTTGCCGATGCTCAAAAGCTTGGATATGCCGAAGCTGATCCCACTGCCGATGTCGATGGGTTAGACGCTGGGGATAAAATCGCGATTTTGGCATCTCTTGCATTTGGCGGACGAATCAAACTGCCAGAAGTCTATTGCGAAGGCATTCGGAATGTCAGCGCGATCGAGATTGCCTACGCCGAAAAACTCGGATTCGTGATCAAATTGCTGGCGATCGCGAAACGCAAATCAAGCGATGAACTTGAAGTCAGAGTCCACCCCACACTGGTTCCGAAAGCGCATCCACTTGCCAGCGTTAACGATGTCTATAACGCGATTTTGATCGAAGGCGATCCAATCGGACAAGTAATGTTCTTTGGGCGAGGAGCAGGAGCTGGCCCAACCGCCAGCGCTGTGGTTGCAGATGTCCTCAATATCGCGGCATTGCTGAAAGTTGAGCGTACCACTCAGCGCGGAGAATCCTCTGTGCTTGATCCACTCTTAGCGTGTTCACATCAGCATTACTGCACGATCGCGCCCATGAAAGAACTCTCAACCCGCTTTTATGCAAGGTTCTTAACGCGAGATTATCCGGGAGTTATTGGAAAGCTTGGCACCTGTTTCGGAGATCATGAGGTCAGCTTGGAATCTGTCGTTCAGGCGGGAATTCGAGATGGAGCCGCCGAGATCGTGGTCGTGACCCATGAAGTTCAGGAAGGAAATTTCCGTGCAGCACTCAGCCAAATTGAGCAGATGGACACGGTTGAAAAAGTAGCGAGCGTTTTACGAGTGCTCTAGATTAACTTTTGGAAGCGAATCTTGGGTAAACGCCCCACACCCCTGCTTCTTTCTAAGCCTTCAGAATCAAGCAAAAGTTCGAGGTCGCCCGCAAGATTAGAAACAGACTTAGATTGTCGACGAATCGGGTTCCAAGCCCCACTGCTGTTTGAGGAAGTGACGATACATCGTCTCACGCATCAGCATCTGCTCGTAGAGTTTCACAAGAAATTCTTGCGCTTGCTCACGGCTCATTTGCTGAACCTGAGTTTCAAACGATCGAATGCTGAATTGTTGCTCCAAGGAAAGTTCAACAGGTTGACTCATAGCAATTACGCTCCAGATAAAAAGAGAGTAGACCAATTACAGGATTCAATGACTTAAAAGTCAATGGGGTTTATCCTGAACAAACTCGGTTGATTCTTTTGGGGATTCCCTAAAATAAATCTAAATTCCGAACTTGATATTAAAAAAGATAACAAGCATTTGACAAAACGACCATCCGCCACTGGGGTAATAACCTGGGGGATACCCGTACATCTGAGGGGAGACGATGATTATCTTTTGGGTGACGCTTGCCTGGATTGGCGGTATAGCAGCGATTCTGGGCAGCTTGATGACGATCGCAAGCCTGCTGCTTTGGACGATCGAGGGAAATTGGCAGGGGCGATTAAAAGTTTTGGGATTTTCGCTCGGCTGTGCGATCGTGGGATTTTTACTGTTGCGGCTGATCCCGTTCTCTGTGCTGTGACACGATTGCAGCAGAATACGCACAAGCCTGAGCCGAACCAGCTCAAATTCAAGCCGCTCAGGTTGCAAGGTTATCGATCGACTCAGGGAGATCGCTTATTCAATAAATGCCTGCGATTTCTGCTTCATTTTCGCCAGGATGTTATAAAACCCATTTGCCCGCGAAGGAGTTAAGCTCACATCCAGTCCCGTCGCCTTGATGAATTCCGGCGAGAGATCGACGACTTCTTGCGGGGGCAATCCGCTGAGTCCTTCAACCAATAGCGCCACTAATCCTTTCACCAACTGCGAATCCGAATCGCCCTCAAACTGCACTTTTCCGTCTGCCAAATTCGCCACCACAAAGACCTGCGATGCACAGCCTGAAACTTTGTTTTCTGGCATTTTTTCCGACTCTGGAAACGGCTTAAGACGCTGAGCCAGGGTGATGAGAAGCTCGTACTTGCGTTTGGGTTCGGTCGATCGCGCTAAGCGTTGCACAATGCGATCGAGTGCGGGGGGAAGTTGCGTGGATGACAATGACATGACTCTTAGCTGATCGGGTTAGACGACTCAGTTGAATTTCAACAAGCGCTGCTATTCCATTGTAGTATGTGCGGCTGAGCCGTTCAGCCTAGATTTTGCAAGGATAAGAAAACTCTGACTCATGAAGCATCAGAGTTTTGCCAAAAGAACTAGCGATTCAATTTGGATGAATTAAGCTAATTGCATTGCCGTGCCAAAATTTTGCGTCCAGTATCCATTATGGTATCCCACACCAAGCTCCTTTAGATTGGGATTAAGGATATTTTGCCTATGTCCAGGACTATTCATCCAAGCAGTCACAACATCTTGAGGCGTGGGTTGTCCAAATGCAATATTTTCGGCAGCTCTAGAATAGCTGTAGCCTCCAGTCCGCATTCGATCCCAAGGCTGGGAACCATCGAGTCCTTGATGACTGAAATAGTTGCGCGTTGCCATGTCTTGACTGTGCTTTTCAGCCACGTCATTCAACGTCAAATTGAGCGTCAGGGGTGGCAGTCCTTGCTGCATCCGCTGCTGATTGGTGAGGTCGAAAACCTGCTGCTCAAATGCACCAAATGCTGGATCGGGGGCGGCTTGAACGGGGCTAGGTGGCGGTGCAGTTTCAAGCGGTGCAGGACTGCTAGATTGAGGCTGCACGGGCAGTACGTCGGGCTGGGTTCCGAAACTGAATCGATCGAGAAAACGCCTCCCTTGAAGGGCTTGTTCGCTTCGCAGAAATGGATTCAATTGGTCAACTGAGCGAAATATCATGTTGATTTACCTTGAATAACAATATGCAGAAATCGCCATGCCAAATTTGACCCCGATTTGGGATCTGATTTGAAGCGGGCATTCTGAACGGTGCGATCGCACACGTTGATCGCATCTTTGAACGACTAGAACCCTTGGTGAAGTCGTGAGACTAGCTGTGTGAAAACCTGATTGAATCGTGAGTGATCGCAGCCTAATTTGGAATTGCAGCGATCGCTACCTGAGTCTTGGAGTAGTAATGCGGCGGATGCACGGGGGTTAATGTAAAGGGAAAGTAAACTGACCGTGTTTGCATCTGTGCCACTTCTACTGCCGTAATAAGTTCGCTCGCGAAGGGAAATTTTTCGCTGTGATGTAGGTTGAGCAATGTTTAATCCTTTCGGTAGCTGCACTAGAGGATGCAATACCCTCCATCACTAGATAGATGCGGTTAAAGTGAACTGTAATTGTATTGCTGCAAGCTTGTATCCTCAAGCCTTTACTAAAATCAAGTTTTCTTGTGCCGCTTGATTGAGTGTCTACCTTAGCTTGAGAAAGTTTAGTGTCGTAGCTGTGAAACTCTGGAGAAGCTCGATCGATTCCCCGGAGAACGAATCGAAAAAAATGAGGGACGGTATTTCCATCCCTCAAACCTTCAGATTGAAACTGAACTAGACTGCGATCGCTGCCGTTTCCAGTTCAATTACCTTAGAGTCTGGCGCAGAATGCCAGACTTTTCCATCTAGCGCCATCTGCTCGATTAAGCTTGCCAGCCTTAGAGCTTTGAGCGCTTGAATGCCTCCAACCGAAGGCGCGATCCCACCCCGAACACATTGCACAAAGTGTTCTAACTCAGCATGAAGCGGCTCAATATTGCTCGTCTTCACCTTTTCGATTAATCCATCCTGGCAATACAACACCTGACCATAATCGGTCTTGTAGTTGGCGGTCGTTTGACGATGAATCAGAATTTCATTGTTGAGAAAATCTGCTTCAGTCAACGAGCTTCTGCAATGGGCTGAGATCCGCCGAATCTTGCGGTGAGTCACTTTGCTAGCGGTCAGTGTTGCCACAATTCCATTCGCAAATCCCAATGTTGCAGTTACATAGTCAAGCTGACCAGAATTCGAGGCACGACTTCCACTTGCAGTGAGTTTTACCACCTTAGAATTGGCTAATTCCAACAGCAAGTCGATATCGTGAATCATCAAGTCCAAGACAACCGAAACATCATTGGCTCGATCGCTATACGGACTCATCCGGTGTGCCTCAAGCGCTAGCACTTCCTCAGTTTTCAGAACCTTGCAAAGCTCTTGGAACGCTGGATTAAACCGCTCGATATGACCCACTTGCAGAATTCGTTGGCAATCTGCGGCGGCATTCACTAACGATTCTGCTTCTGCAATACTTGCCGCGATCGGCTTTTCAATCAGAACATGAACTCCGGCTTTCAGAGCCGCCATTCCTACTGAGTGATGCAAACGAGTTGGTACGGCGATACAAACCGCGTCAACCCGCTCCAGCAAATCATGATAATTCTCAAAAAATCGAACCCGATACTTGCTGGCTGTGTCCAATCCACGCTCTACATTAATGTCAGATACGCCAACTAGCTCTACATCCTTCAGCAGACTTAAGACCCGTGTATGGTGCTGTCCCATGTTGCCGACACCGATCACGCCAATACGTAGCGGATCTGGCTGACTCCGGAGCATACCAAACTGGGAATACCCAATTGGGATATTATTTTGCACGCTTACTACTCCTCCACCACCGAACTTGTGCTGATATACAGCCGTAAAATCTCCTCAGACATCCAGATACTATCACAGCGACATTATTTATGAAGAATTCCAAAGGGCCTAGCAAGTTCCCTCCTACAATAGGAGGTTCGATTTTTGATGTTTTACCTCTGGAGACGGAGTTTTACTACGGTCTCTCGATGTAATCTCCTCTCGGTGATTGGATTCAAGCCGTTATTGTGCAATTTCGGCTGCCTATACGATCGTTTTCTCTCGACAGCGGCACGGATTTAATTTTCGGAGTGTATCCGTGAAATCACTGTATATTCTCTACAAAATTGCCGGAGGTTTTATGAAGTTTTCGCTAAAATCACGGTGAACAAAGATGACTCTATTGCTATAGAGAATTGGAGTGGCTAAGATTTGGGGATCAAGTCATTCTGTTGTCAAAGTTGGCATGAAATCACCCGCGCAGCCTGTACCCCTCGAAGTCGTACAACAAGTTTCTGATTATTTCAGTGTGCTAGGCGAACCGATGCGTCTTCGCATCCTCAATTTGTTACGTGATGGGGAGAAGTGTGTTCAAGATCTAGTGGAGGCGACGGATACGAGTCAAGCGAACGTCTCGAAGCATCTGAAAGTGATGCTCCAGGCGGGAATCCTGACTCGTCGATCGAAAGGAACGCTGGCATATTACCGCGTCGAGGATGATTTGATTTTTGAGTTGTGTAATTTAGTGTGCGATCGTTTAGCCAGTCGCATTGAACAACAGGCGCAGCATTTCCGCGCTTTTAGTTTAGCCAGTCGCCGCTAGAAAGGGATGCTTATTCTTGTTTGGTGCCTGTTTCCTGCTCAAACTGCGATCGAGTGAGCGGTTGATCGACTATCAGCCCTTCACCGCCTAATACCGTGAGCGGCTTTCCTTCGACTGAGAGAAAGACTTTGGCATTGGGATTGAGACTGGTTGCGGTGTAGAGAACTTGAGCGAGGCGACCCGTCATCGATGAACTACCACCGCCAGAGGTGAATGCTTTAGAGAGATCGACATAGATAGAATCTGATTTCACCTTAAGGCTGCGGAGCGTTGTGCCTTTGGGAACACCACTGCTTAAATCTTGGCTCGGTGCGGCGCTGAACAGAGTATTGAAGGCGGCGGTGAGTCGGGCTTCGTCTCGATCGGCAGATTTGACCTTGACCGCAACCGGGGCAAGTTCGAGGTCGGTGGCGCTATCTTTCAGCCAATAAACTTGAGCAGTTTTTTCGGTTGCGGCTACTTGAATCGGGTTTTGTGAGGCTGCGGGAGCGCTAGGAACTGATGTAGGAGCATTTGCTTGAGGGGACTTGACGGCAACTGGAGTCGATTGGCTGTTGTGAGTGTTTTGCCAAGTAAAAAAGGCGGTGGCACCCCCCGTTGCGACGACGAGCGTAGAGAGTCCGACTACGATTCCAAGCGGAAAGCGGCGTTTATCCTTTGGCATGAGGAAGACCTCGGCGTAAAACTGATGGATAGAATTTTCGATAAGTGGTAGCGCGACATCCAGATTCTACAAAGCTACAGAGTGTTGTAGCGTCATTTCGGGATTCTTCAGAAATTGATAAATTTGCGATCGCTTGAAACTGTATGTCGGATTCGCTTGAATGAGGGTAGCTAGGGGATTAGGTATGACGCAGTATCAGAAGATTCTTAGAATTGCAACGCAGGGAAAATCGCTGCATAAAATTACTTCGCAGGTGAGCGCGATCGTGGTGGAGTCGGGCATTAAAACGGGCTTGTGTAATCTATTTTTACGGCACACTTCTGCGAGTCTGATTATCCAGGAGAACGCTGACCCAGATGTGCTGCGGGATTTAGAGAATTTTTTCGCGAAGCTGGTTCCAGAGTGGGAGAGCTATATTCACAGTACGGAAGGAGCGGATGATATGCCTGCTCATATTCGTACAGTGCTGACTCACTCGTCTGAGCAGATTCCGATCGCTCAGGGACGATTAGTGTTGGGAACGTGGCAGGGCATTTATCTATGGGAGCATCGCCAACAGCGTCACACACGGGAGTTAGTGGTGCATTTGATGGGTGAGTGATCGATCGTTGTTGAGTTGACTTTGTTTAGCGGAGTTTTGCGATCGCGCCTTGCTCCAGTAGCACCTTCTGAGTTAGTAAATCTCGAATGGTTGCCGTTAAGATTCGCTGTTCTGTGACCTGCAATTCCACAGAGATTC
Source organism: Cyanobacteria bacterium FACHB-DQ100 (assembly GCA_014695195.1). Classification (NCBI taxonomy): domain Bacteria; kingdom Bacillati; phylum Cyanobacteriota; species Cyanobacteria bacterium FACHB-DQ100. The sequence continues at coordinate 52,228 of JACJNW010000035.1, forward strand.
GATCGACTCCAAGTTTTCCGGGTGGATCAAGTCGGGCAACACAGATTTGATTGCGATCGTGAGCAAGTGATCGATAAGTTTCCTGGGGGCGCAACGGTGTACTGCTCATTCGTCCCTGAGCATCATAGGTTACTTCTGCTTCGGTCACTTGCGCTACTTCACCAATGTCTAATCGAATCTCAGTTTGTCCTTCTAACGCAGCTTGCAAGGTCAAAGATTCTTCGCGTTTGCAAGGGTACTTTGTGCCAGGTTCAAACAAAGGAAAGTAGGTATACGATCGAGAATAAGGCTCCCACAATCGAATCGCATAACCATGCCGGAGATAGTCTTCGAGTCTCGCAATCTGTGTCAGGAAGAGCGCTCCATGCGCTACCGCTTCAAAGGGTTTATGTACCTGAACTCTTTGCCGCCCGAAATATGACATAAACAATTGCTGAATGGCTCGAATCTGACAGCTTCCCCCGACCAATAACACTTGTTCGATGTCAGATTTCTGAACCCCTTTACGCAGACCTAACTGCAAGGTTTCATCGATCGCTTGTCGCACTTGCTCCAAGAGTTGTCGAGCTTCTAGCAGATCCTCGAACTGCGATCGCGTCAACATCAAATCGTGATAGATAAAATTCTCCTCATCAAACCAGCTTTCTTTTGCTTCCTCTGCACTGGATAGCCGAATTTTTAACTGTTCTGCGATCGACAATAAATTCTGCCAACCCATCTCACTGATTGCCTCTCGCGTCGTATTCAATTGTTGTAGATAGTGTTCAACAATCCAGCGATCAAGGTCTTCACCCCCAATGTAAGCATCTGATTTTGCTAACACTTCAGCCTGTAAAACTTCCTGACCGCTTGACATCGTTGAAGTTCTCACCAAGCTTAAATCTAATGTTCCGCCGCCAAAATCAGCGACTAGCACTGTTGATCCGGGTTGATCGACTGCATATCCCAATGCTGCGGCAGTTGATTCATCAACGAACTTCACAGCAGGAAAACCAAACTTCAGTGCAACATCCTGAAACCAATTGAGATATCTTTCAAATGCTCCGACCGGAACTGTGAAAATTAGCAATGAAGGTTGAATCTGTGCGGCTTTAATCGCTTGCCAAATCCCACTTAGAAATTGAACCGCGATCGCCTCCGCATCATAAACCTGTCCATCTAATGTTCTGGCTGGAGGCTGAAAATCTGCCGCTAAATCTCGCTTAAACGAGCGGAAGAATCGCTGAGGCTGCGTTAATCCGAGACGCTGCGATCGCACAGGCTCCCCAACCACAAACTCTCCTTGCCCTTGCACAAACACCAAACTGGGTACAACGGCAACATCATTGAACCATCGAGAAATCTCAGGAACTCTCAAAGTCATCGGAGTCTGTGTATCAGGTTCCAACACACTAACCACCGTGTTACTGGTGCCAAAATCGATCGCAACTGCGGTCATGATGTTGCTCCAGCAGGTAAGGTTCGACTGACTTTAGCAGGAACTAAGATTTGATTGCTCGATCGATAGCCCACAAATCTCACATACACTAGCTCTCCTGGTGCTAAATCAGCAACATCACCCTGATGCAGTTGTGGATCAAACTCGACTTGCTCCCAAGGTTTGCCGATCGTTTGATAGCCCCAAAACTGAATTAAGTTATCGAGTGCAGTGAACATTCCAACTAAGTTCCGAGCAGGTAAATCTGGCTTTGTCTCTGTTATTTGTCGCACACTGGGATATTGTGTTAACAGAGATTGAATTTGCTCAAAAGCTTTCGTTTTAGTATCTAGCTGTGTTTGAACGGATTGTATTTCTAGCTGCGATCGCAATCTCACACACTGCTGCTTCAATTCCTCGATTTGAGCTTCTAAAGCTGCTTTTTCTCGCTGGCTCGTTTGCCAATCTGAAATAGCAGTTTCTCGCTTTTGTTCTAAATCAGCTTGTGTTTGCTTCAGAGCATCAATGTCCGATCGCAACTCGGAGGTAGCTTTTCGCCAATACAGCGCACCCCACCCGATCGCCGCAAACAACAAACCATCCAGCACGAGATCCATGCGATTACTCCTGCTGAATGGTTTGGGATTGTTCAACTATTAATTGCTCAACCATTAAAAGATTGTCCTCGCTGTCGTGATATTCGGGCAACAACTCCCGCGCCTCGATCGAACCCAGCGATCGTTCTAAATCTTCAGTTGCCAGGGTACAACTTTCACCTGATCCGTTTAGCACCGTTTCTGTAACTTTGCCATCTTTACCGATGCGATACTCAATCTGCTGATAGTTTGCCATCGTTCTAGAAAAAGTAAGCTTGCACCTACATTATGTACAGGAAATTAAATTCAAACTAGAAAAATTGTACTATAAAACCCGACCCTGAGTTCGAGTTCTCAAGCATCGGGTTTCAATTGCTTCAATTATGCTTATTGAGCGCTGGGTGCTGTGGGCGCTGAAGCTTCGTTGTACCGCCGTGGCACTTGAGCAAAGCGATAGCTTGTTAGACTGCTCGCGATCGTAAAATGCTGATTGATGATTGGTAATCCTTGATTTGCTACGGTGAGCAAACTCGGATTGCGCCCGAATGCTGCTTCGCGCTGATAAAGAGATGCCGCCTCTAAGTGAGCATTGATACCACCTTCATCGAGATAAGCAGTATCAAACTGCGTTCCTGACAATTGCGAAAACCGTTGCATAAGTGCTTGATACTTCGGACCTGGAGCGGTCGGCAGCGTTACCTGGAGCTGAGGAGCAATGCGCGTTAACTGTTGCTTCACATTTTGTTGCTCTGCAATCTCAGCTTGTGCAAACTTTTGCACTGACGGATTGGTTGATTTCTGCAGCGCCATCTCACCCAACATGATGTTAGCTAGTCCAAATTGCGCGGCTTCGTTAACAAATGCAAGATCAACCGCGTTGGCTTGATTGGTGTTGACGGTAGGGATACGCGGCGACTGTTGAGCATTAACCTGCGAAAAGAACGAACCCCCGATCGCGAAACACAATCCCACGATCGCAGAAATTGCTACGATGTAATACTTTCTAAACATGAAACCTATCCTATTTCTACAAAAATGAAGAGCATGATTCGGGGAAATTCCACAGATGCTCTTCATTTATGTTCGTAGCTTGAGAAACAGTTTCCTCTCCCTAGAGGCGTGTTCCTGAAAGTTAAATTCCAGCACTAAATTCCAGCACCGTCGAGAAACTCATCGATCACCCGATCGCGCAATCGACAGGCTTCTCCTTCATTCACGGGTTCGGGCTTCGGCTCGACCGCAGGCATGGCATAACAAGCGGCTAATGATTCACGAGTTTGCAGGCTTTGGATCTGCTGCTCTAAAGTCTCAATGCGATCGACCAATGCCCGAATCACTTGCGCTTCGGAGTCCGGTAAGCGCCCATGTTCAAGGGGTTCAACTCGCTCTCCGGCACGATACACAATCCGCCCCGGAACGCCCACAACCGTGCAATCCGAGGGAACATCCCGCAGCACCACTGATCCCGCCCCGATTCGCACATTGTTGCCAAGCTGAATGTTTCCCAGCACTTTTGCGCCTGCACCCACGACCACGTTTTCTCCGAGGGTTGGATGTCGTTTGCCGCATTCTTTTCCGGTTCCGCCCAGCGTCACCCCTTGATAAATCAGTGCGTAATCTCCGACGATCGCTGTTTCACCGATCACAACACCCATTCCGTGATCGATAAAGACGCTTTGACCGATCGTGGCTCCAGGGTGAATCTCAATTCCCGTAAAAAATCGTCCAATCTGTGAAATCAATCTCGGCACAAAGGGTACGCCCACTTTGTATAGCCAGTGAGCGATCCGATGCAGCATCAAGGCTTGTAACCCCGGATAGCAGAACAGTACCTCTAACCAATTGCGGGCAGCGGGGTCACGATCGAAAATAATTTTGAAGTCAGCAATCAGGCTTTTCAGCACAGTGGCATCCCTATGTGGCGTGATAAGACCAAAAACTATCTTAGCGTGTCGAGTGAATCGAGATCATCCGCGTGGTAATTCGGCAAACCCCCTATAATGAGAGACTGCATTCTTTCACGCCCTACTCATGTCAGACGAACTTCGCCAAACTCGAATCGAGAAAGTAGAACAACTCAAGCAGTTGGGAATCAATCCCTATGCGTATCGGTGGGAAACAACCCATGCGGCGGCACAGTTGCAGGAAAAGTTTGCTGAGTTGCCAAGCGGTGAAGAAGATCCGATCGAGGTTGCGATCGCGGGCAGAATTATGGCGCGTCGCGTCTTTGGAAAATTGGCGTTTTTTACGCTGCAAGACGAGACCGGAACGATTCAGCTTTATCTAGAAAAAAGCCGAATTCAAGAATTCATGCCAGATAATCCAGAGGCGTTTAATCAGCTCAAACAGCTAACGGATGCAGGTGATTTTCTGGGAGTGCGGGGCACGATTAAGCGCACCGAAAAAGGCGAATTGTCGGTGTATGTGAAAGATTACATGATGCTGACCAAATCGCTGTTGCCATTGCCAGATAAGTGGCATGGATTGACCGATGTGGCAAAGCGATATCGTCAGCGCTATGTGGATTTGATTGTGAATCCAGAAGTGCGCGATACGTTTCGTAAGCGGGCATTAATTACCGCAGGCATTCGCCGCTATCTGGATGAGCAAGGCTTTATCGAAATTGAAACACCTGTGTTGATGAGTGAAGCCGGTGGGGCAGATGCCCGCCCGTTTATCACGTATCACAACACCATGGATATGCAGCTTTATCTGCGGATCGCAACTGAATTGCATCTAAAGCGGCTGATTGTGGGCGGCTTTGAGAAAGTGTTTGAACTGGGTCGAATTTTCAGAAATGAAGGCATTTCGACACGACACAATCCTGAGTTTACGTCGATCGAGGTTTACCAAGCCTACGCTGATTACCACGACATGATGAATCTCACCGAGGCGATCATTACCACCGTGGCGCAGAAGGTGATTGGAACGCTCAAAATTAATTATCAAGGCGAAGAAATTGATCTCACTCCCCCTTGGCGGCGAATCACCATGCACGAAATTGTGCAGGAAAAAACCGGGATCGATTTTGCTCAATTCACGTCGTTAGAAGACGCGAAAGCAGCGGCGAAAACAGCAGGAATTCGCGACATTGAGGATTGCTCGTCGATCGGTAAACTCCTCAACGAAGCCTTTGAGCAAACCGTCGAAACCACGCTAATTCAACCGACCTTTATTCTTGATTATCCAGTCGAGATTTCACCTCTAGCAAAACCGCATCGATCGCAGCCCGGACTGGTCGAACGCTTTGAATTGTTCATCGTCGGGCGCGAAACCGCGAATAGTTTCTCGGAGTTAACTGATCCGTTGGATCAGCGCGATCGCTTGGAAGCGCAAGCAGCGCGAAAAGCAGCCGGAGACCTCGAAGCGCATAGTGTCGATGAGGACTTCTTGACCGCCTTAGAGTACGGAATGCCGCCGACCGGAGGCTTGGGAATTGGCATCGATCGCCTGGTAATGCTGTTAACCGATTCAGCTAGTATCCGCGATGTGATCGCTTTCCCGCTATTGAAACCTGAGAAAGAAGAGTAATTGCAGCAAATGTTGCTTTACTGAGCGAGATCTTGCACGATCGCTGCAAAAAGCAGTCAGAAACATCGAATCGCGCCTGACTGCTTTAGATCCCAGAATTGGATCGATTGCCTGGTGTTGACATAGCGCTATCTAGCCGCCGAAGAAACTCCTCGATCGTGATTGGGAAAATCTTGATTCTCATGCAAATAATGGCTAACCGCTCTCTGGCTTAACAGTCTGCCCAACTGTAACCATGTCAAATAGCTCAGCAGCAGGATAAACAGCAGAGAGAAAAATAAAGCAGGCAGAACTGGAACTCCAAGCACTTCCAATCCGGAGGCAGTGAGGATGTAGATTCCACTCATCATGCCGGTCAGCGGCAGGATAATTTGCACCGCTCCTCTGAAGGGTAGGTCACTCGCAGAGAAATGTTTAGACCAATAATCAATGCGTTCTCTAACCAAAGCGACAAATGGAATTGCGCTAGTCACAGCGATAAAAAAGCCGACAAATAGCAAAAAATAAGGAGGATCGGGTCGAGCCATTGCCAGATCTCCAAGTTGTTCAAAAGAAATAAACCAGTTCATCGTTTTTCCCTAATTTCTATTTCTAATTGCTTCAAAAAACGGTTAAATCAAAACTGTTCTAAGCGTGAATAGCTCCCTATTTGTGAGGAATTTAGGGAGCTACTTCATTGTTGACTGCTTTAAATTTCACCTACAGAGCAATCTGAATAACTCCCTCAAAAGGTGAAGAACTTCGTGAAAACTCCAATATTGATGAGAAGAAATGTGAAGCTTTTCTTCTCACTTTACAATCGCTAAACTCCCCAAATTAAATATCAAGCGGTAGATCGATTACAGTCGGATAACGCCCCTGGGGTAAATCGATCGATCTCCAAATCGACGGAACTTTATTCAAAAATGGCACTGGGCGGCGGTGTCGATGTTTCTCTAGCAAGTCTTCGTACAGCGCTTCGACTTGAGAAATATTGTTGCTCAGCGTGTAGCGCTCTTCTACCCGCTGTCTCGCCTTCTGCCCCAGTATCGTTGTCCAACTTGCGTGATCTCGCAGTTGAGGAAGTAATGCTCTCAACTGTGACGTGACTCGCTGCGTTTCTAGAACAATTCCCGCCTCGTCTTCTAAGACTTCACCATCTGCCCCCGCATCGGTCGCCACACACGCGACTCCACACGCCATTGCTTCTAGAAGAGACAGCGATAAGCCTTCGACGAGCGACGGCAAGATAAACACATCCGTATCGCGCAAGATGTTAATACGATCGCGCTCATCTGCCAAAAATCCTAGCCATTTAATCCCGTGTTCCTCGCCGTAAAACGGAATCAGCGAAGCCGCTAAAGTTCCATGATTACCCACAATCACCAGCTTGCAATCCTCACCCATATTCGCCTGCTTCCAAGCTTTTAAGAGGGATTCAACATTCTTTTCGGGTGCGATTCGACCTTGATACAAAAACAACCGTTTTGCACCCACCCTGGCTTTAAACGACGATGCTCCCGGTGAGTATTTTTCAATATCCACTCCGTTTGGAATCACCGCGATCTTTTCTGCTGGAACACCCAGTTTGATGAGTAAATCTCGCTGGATTCTGGAGAAAATAATCACACGATCGTACTTCGCCAAAGAGGGTGCATAAAGCTGGTACATCAAATGCTGAGTCCCAGAGGTGAGATTGCGAAGTTTGCGATCGAACGCAGGATGAAACGTTGCAACTAAAGGAAGGTTCAACGTCTGACAAATCTCCGGCAGCATAAAGTCAAGCGGCGATAGTGTCAGCGAGGCGTGAACCAAATCGGGCTTTGGCGATAGATTTTTAAGCGCTTGTTCGAGAACTTTGGCGGATTTTAGCGTCGGGATCGTGTAGATTTGCGATTTATATAAAAAGGGAATCTGAATTTCTCTGAGATCGGGAAAGTTGTCGGGAACTCCTTCTTCCTGAGCAAAGTGGAAGAAGCTAACTTGATGTCCTCGATCTAACAGAGCATTCGTAACTTCTCGACTGTAGGTAACATTGCCGCAAAACGGTGTTTTCTTGCCAAGCCAAGCGATGTGCATTTGAGTTTAGTAATAGAGACTAAGGGTGATGTGAGGCTCAAGGTCGTAGAAACAACACGTCTCTGGTTCCTAAGCTCTTATTCCTGGTTATTATCATTCGTATGTGCAATATACCAGGTTAGCGATCCGCCCGCGATCGTCAAGGCAGCAAGCGCCAGAAACACGATTCTCAACCCAAAGATCGTTTCAGATACGCCCGCTAAAACCAGCGGCAACGACAACGCGATGTTAACAGCATTGTTTTGCAGACCAAAGACTTTACCTCGCATATCTTCGGGTGTTTCTTGCTGAATTGTGGTTTGCATCGGAATTCCAATCAATGCGGCAAAGGCTCCCAGCGCCACCAGCAATCCGAGGGTAATCCAAAGATGACTGTAGAAAAAGCCAATTCCAACCAGACAGGATGCCATGCCGATCGACCCGATCGTTCCCAGTCTTGCATGAGCAAAACGCTGTCCAAAACTCCCCAGCAATGCCGCTCCCGCCGCCATGCCGACGCCGCCTGCTGCCAAGAGAAACCCAAACTGTGAAGACTTAATTTCGGGCATCACTTCCGCGAGTCGCACCGCCAAAACTGCGAGTGCCGCGAAAATCGAAAACAGAATCACAAGCTGAATCAGTGCGCCCCGGACATGAGCGTGTTTACCGAGAAAGCGCAGTCCGTCTTTGATATCTGCCCAAACGTGCGGTTGATCTTCCGGTGCAACCTCCTGTGGCTTCTCCCCAGTGCGCATCAATAGCAGGAGAACACCTGCAATCACATAACCACCCCCCACGAGCAATTCTTTACCAAAGTCCGTGCTGCCGCCAAATTGACTGGCGATCGTATCCGCCAGCGCCAACAACGGTTCACCCACCGCGAATCCGATAATCACCGAAGCCATTGCAGTCGTGGTGTACAGCGAATTGGCTGAAAGCAGATGTCGTTTCTCCACGACAAGCGGCATGATGGATTGTTCGGCGGGTGCGAAAAACTGCGTCAGCGTCGAAACCAAGAAGGTCACGACTAAGAGCAGACAGAACCCAACCGGTAAGTCTTTGAATGTTGTCCAGCCTTTAGTCAGCCAAAGCATAACCGGCAGCGCAAATACTAGCGCCCCGCGCAGTAGATTGGTCGAGACTAAAACGCCTTTTTTCGACCAGCGATCGACATAGACCCCCGCGATCGAACCAAATAAAATCGCCGGAATTGTGAATGCGATCATAATCGAGGACACCCAACCGCTAATCGTCTGCCCCTCCGACTGAAAGCGACTCGCAATCAAAGCAATCATCAGCACCAGATAGACCTTATCTGACAACTGCGAGAATACCTGACCCGACCAGAGCGTAAGAAAATTACGGTTTCTCAGGACGGGTGCAAATCCTCGTTCTGGCTCTTCAGGCGGTTCTGGTACAGGTTGATCTGGCGATACCACCTTCCCATTTTCAGAAACCTCGCCATCGAAATCAGGGAGGGTATTCTCTTTTGGCATCAATCGCGGCTCGATCGAGCGACTCGGCGGCTGAGAGCGAAACGGCTCAGGATGAGGATTCAGGCGGGCTGAATCGTGATCGAGCGCGGACATTAAAACGTAGTCGGTTGGGGAGGGTCGCATCATGGTTTAAGGCATCGAGTCGGTTGCAAAACAGCTTTCAATCAGGGCAGCAGATCGAATCGGTTGATCGAAGTGATACTGCGCGTACTGACGAAGCAACTTTTCGAGAGTGAGCCAGACGGCGGTGGAATGTTGGTCTGGCGCAGGTGGTTCAGCCTGGGGGAGATGCTGAAGCGCGGCAAGTTCGGGGGCGTAGAGTGGCACATTCAAAGCAGCGTGGAATTTTCGAGGGGAAGTCGAAACGCTTGATCCTGCCACCCGATATTCTCCCACAGGTGACTGGACTCGGTACTGCGGGGACTGTTCTTGGATCAGGCGATCGAGTTCTTCGAGCTTGACCACTCCGCCGATCGCGCTGCTAAATCCAGCTTGCGGCTCAGAACTGCTCAAATCTGGCTCGATCGTGGCTCCGGTGACGCTGCACTGATGCACTTGAGGCGCGACTCCAGCCACCACCAAAAGCTGAAAAACGGCGTGAATTAACCGAGGCAGCACTTCATCATCCGTGCATTGCTCGATTCGGGCTAGGTGCTCATTTAATAGATAGAAGAGTTCTTCTTGGGGCTGTTCGCTGAGGGCTTGCTGAAGGGTGAGTTCGGCTAAATATTGCCCTGCGGTCAGTTTCTTCAGGTTGCGCCCCAAGCCTGGATAAGACTCCAGCGTTTCGGCTTGCGTGATTTTGTCGAGCGATCGTCCTTTTGCCATCAGCAGTTCGTTCACAACAAACAAGCCACTGCGCCCCCCCAGTTTAGAATTTTGCTTACGCGCCCCCATCGCTACGGCTCTAAGCAATCCGAATTCCTTCGTCAAAATCGTGACGATTCGATCTGCCTCTCCCAGGGGCATCGCTTTAAGATTGATTCCGATCGCTTTGTAAGTTCGGCTCATGAACCAGATTCATTGGGGGTCTTTTCTAGGGTATCGCGCTGACGCAGTAACTCGACACCCCTGGATGTTCCAAGCCGTGTCGCTCCCGCCACAATCAAATCTAAAGCCTGTTCAACAGTGCGGATTCCCCCAGAAGCCTTAATTCCGACCCGATCCTGGGCGATTTCTTTCAAAAGGCGGACATCTGCGACAGTCGCTCCTCCGTTCCAGCCTGTACTGGTTTTGAGAAAGGCGGCTCCGGCATCCATGCACATTTGGGCAGCAGTGCGTTTTTCCGCTTCGGTCAAAAGTGACATTTCCAAGATGGCTTTAATCGGACAGCCGGTGGATTCCCGAATCTCTGCAATTTCTCGATAAAGGGCATCGAGATTACCAGACTTTAACCAACCGAGATTAATCACGATATCTAGTTCTGTCGCGCCGTTTTCGACGGCTTCTTCTGCCTCATAGCGCTTGATGATCGAGGTGTTTGCCCCTAAGGGAAATCCAATTACCGTCGTGACTTTAGGCTGCTTGGTATGCAGCAGGTTTGTCGCTTGCTTGACGTGAATCGGAAGGACGCACACGGAGGCGAAGTGATAGCGATCGGCTTCCTCGCACCACTGCTCGACTTGATTAGGAGTCGCGATCGGTGTGAGCAAGGAATGATCAATAAAAGCCGCAATATCGATATCTGGATAAGACTGACTCATTGCGTTCTTTTGGAAACTGCACTCTTCAGAATCGCATAAAAATCCGTAGTCCAACTTTCTGAACTACGGACATCTAGCAAATGGTTATAAATAAAGAAGCTGAATTAACGAGTACCAGATCCCCCAGTGCTACTGGGCGGAGCATTCGGTTCGGGATCGAAGGTTGAATCTATTAATTTAGTGATAGGCTGAAAATCATGGTGGAAAGCGGAGTGCAGCGCTTTCCCAGCGGATGGCGCTGCTACACTCCTTGCGATCGTAATAACTTCAGCCTGAGCAAATTTTGCCAGTGAGAGCGATGCACCTAAAGCCAGAGTTGCTGTCAGTGCCATCCTTGAGAACGTACTCATTTGCAGCAACCGATGGAGATAAAGCATTTATCTTATTCACTTCCTTCACAGTATCTTAATTGATCCAGCAAGATAATTCCAGTGTTTATACGGTAGTCTTATCGCGGTTTTATAGAATCGAAATGATACTTAAGTAATTGCACAGGAGCATAGAGAGGATTTCTACTTGCGAAAGCTTTAATAACTCAATTCTGCGATTTTTATAAAATATTCATGCCGAGCCGTGATGTTGTCTCAGGTTTTTAAGTTTGTTGAAGATTTTTCTCCTAAGAAACTTTGCTCGTCTCGCTCCCTTTATCTGTTAACTTTTAGATCTTTTCTAAGAGCTTTTCCAAAACCTAATCTTTACTTTATAGTCTCTTCATAAAAGTTGACAGTGTGCACCTAACCTTATTAAACACAACTGTGCAATTACGAAACCTTATAAAACTATAAAACTTTAGACTCTGTTCGATCGCGCCCGTGAAAAAATCCAAAGCCAGCAGAAATCGTAGTGTTGAATTAAGCGACCTCGACCGACAACGCCTGAGATCAAGGCTGATTTCGATCGCTGAGCTTTCTACCAACCCACCAATAGGGACTATTCAAGCAGATAGCTTAGCGATTTCCGCTCTGCTACCCGATAGATTTGTGGATCTTTTAATCCTCGATCCGCCCTACAACTTGTCAAAGAATTTCAACGGGTTGAGATTTGAACGTCGCTCAGTCGAAGCGTATACGGCTTGGCTAGAGGCTGCGATCGTTGCCTTTAAACCATTGCTCAAACCGACAGCCTCCCTTTATATCTGCGGCGATTGGCTGTCTTCGGCTTCGATTTACACGGCGGCTTCCGCTCATTTCACGGTTCACAATCGGATTACTTGGGAGCGTGAGAAAGGACGAGGTGCAAAAGCGAACTGGAAGAATTCGAGCGAAGATATTTGGTTCTGTACCGTTTCAAATCAGTACACCTTTAACTTAGATGCCGTGAAATTGCGGCGACGAGTGCTGGCACCCTATCGGACGATCGACAAAACGCCGAAAGATTGGGAATCGACCGAGCAGGGGAATTTCCGCGATACGCATCCATCAAACTTTTGGTCAGATATCACGATCCCGTTCTGGTCGATGCCTGAGAATACAGAACATCCCACTCAAAAAAGCGAAAAACTGCTCGCCAAGCTAATTTTGGCAAGCTCGAATCCGGGAGATTTTGTCTTTGATCCGTTTGTTGGCAGTGGGACGACTTCGGTGGTGGCGAAGAAGCTCGATCGATGTTATCTCGGCATCGATTTAAACGAAGAATACTGTCTGTTAACCGAGCGGCGATTGGAACTGGCGGAGAACGATCGCCGGATTCAAGGCTGGTCAGACGGAGTATTTTGGGAGCGCAATACGTTCGCATCGCAGCAGAAATAAGCGCGATCGTGACTTCGATGCTTCAAATGACATCATCGAGCGTCTTCTATTTCTGTCTTGGCGATCGCTAATTTATTACGACAAAATAATTAAATTGTTAAGCTCTGTTTCAAGTTGCCGTAGTCCGTAACAGAAGGGCAAAAGCCGCGTGATACGATGGCTTTCGTAGCTTTAAAGAAATTGGGAGAAAACCTTTGACACTCCGGGTTGCAGTTGTAGGCGGTGGTCCTGCTGGTTCTTCCGCAGCAGAGACCTTAGCAAAAGCGGGTATTGAAACCTATCTTATTGAGCGCAAGTTAGACAACGTTAAACCCTGTGGTGGGGCAATCCCCCTCTGTATGGTGTCGGAATTTGACTTGCCCGAAAACATCATCGATCGCAAAGTGCGAAAGATGAAAATGATTTCCCCCTCGAATGTCGAAGTTAGTATCGGTAGCACGTTAAAAGACGACGAATATATCGGAATGTGTCGCCGCGAAGTCCTAGATGGCTTCCTGCGCGATCGTGCCGTCTCCCTCGGCGCAAAGTTGATTAATGGCACGATGCACAAGCTGGAATTGCCCACCAGCGCAAACGGTTCCTACACGCTGCACTATGCCGATCACTCGGATGGCAGCTTGGAAGGAAAAGCCGCAACGCTCGAAGTCGATCTGGTCGTTGGTGCAGATGGCGCAAACTCGCGAGTGGCAAAAGCGATCGATGCCGGGGATTACAACTATGCGATCGCCTTCCAAGAGCGGATCATGCTGCCTGATGACAAGATGGCGTACTACGAAGACCTCGCTGAGATGTACGTGGGCGACGATGTTTCCACCGATTTCTACGCTTGGGTGTTTCCGAAGTACAACCACGTTGCGGTGGGAACCGGAACGATGGCTCCGAACAAAGCAGACATCAAAAAGCTACAGGCTGGAATTCGGGCAAGAGCCGCGAAAAAACTCAGAGGCGGAAAGATCATTCGGGTTGAAGCGCATCCGATTCCAGAGCATCCGAGACCGCGCCGTGTGGTTGGTCGCGTTGCCTTGGTTGGAGATGCAGCCGGAACCGTGACTAAATCTTCGGGTGAAGGCATTTACTTCGCTGCGAAATCGGCGCGGATGTGTGCAGAAACGATCGTCGAATTTTCTGAAAACGGTCGTCGCATTCCCACGGAAGCCGATTTGAAAGTGTATCTAAAGCGTTGGGATAAGAAGTACGGACTCACCTACAAAGTGCTGGACATTTTGCAAACGGTATTCTACCGAACCGATGCAACCCGCGAAGCCTTTGTCGAAATGTGTTCGGATATCGATGTGCAAAGGCTCACTTTCGATAGCTACCTTTACAAAACGGTTGTCCCGGCAAATCCGCTGGTGCAACTGAAGATCACGGCGAAAACGATCGGCAGCCTGATTCGCGGCAATGCGTTAGCGCCCTAAGTCAAGATTGCCTTTGCTAAGATGCGATCGTGCAGCACTGCGCGATCGCTTTTTATTGGTCGATCTGAATTCGCAATTGCTCGATTCTCCCTACCTTTACTTCGTTTACGATCGCCACAGAAACCCCAAACCGCTATTCTGAGTTCCAAACTATGATCACGCAACCGCCCAGAATCAAGCTTTTGACGATGTTCCAACTCGGTCTGTATCAGATGGGGTTGGGCATGATGTCGGTGTTAACGCTTGGTGTGCTAAATCGCATCATGATTAAAGAATTGGCAATTCCGGCAACGATCGCAGCAGGCGCGATCGCGGTGCATCAGTTTATGGCTCCCGCTCGATTGTGGTTTGGGCAGATGTCGGACGCAAAACCGATCGCAGGCTATCACCGGACGGGCTATGTGTGGATCGCGTCGGTGCTGTTTTCGCTGACTGCGTTTCTGGCAGTTCAGGTGATGTGGCAAGTGGGCGCGAGTTTGCAGACGGTTGGATGGAGTCTACAAACACAGCTTTGGATCGGCGTATTAGGGCTGGTCTTTGCGCTGTATGGGTTGACTTTGAGCGCGGGATCGACTCCGTTTGCGGCGCTATTGGTCGATGTGAGCGAAGAAGAAGAACGATCGAAATTGGTCGGAATTGTTTGGTCGATGCTGATGGTGGGAATTGTGATCGGGGCGATCGTCACCTCTCGATTGTTACCAGCCGAAGGAACTGCGAATTTAGCCGCGTTGCGTCCGGCGGTCGATCGCGTGTTTGTAATCATTCCAAGTATTGTCTGTGGGCTGTGTGTGTTAGCAACGCTTGGAGTTGAAAAGAAGTATTCGCGGTTTAGTACACGGACGACCTTCGATCGCGAGGATCAAATTACCTTAAGCCGAGCGATTCGAGTGTTAACGGCTTCACCGCAAACGGGATTATTCTTCACCTTCTTGCTATTCATGACGATTAGCTTGTTTATGCAGGATGCGGTGATGGAGTCTTACGGCGGACAAGTGTTTGGAATGTCGGTTGCAGAAACGACTCGCCTAAACGCCTTTTGGGGCATGGGCACCTTGATTGGAATTAGTAGCGCCGGATTTGCGATCGTGCCTCGCCTCGGAAAAACTAGAACCGCCAAACTCGGCTGTGTTCTCGTTGCAGCCTGCATGATCTTTATCATCTTCACAGGCTTTACCGCGAACCCCAAACTTTTACAAAGTGGATTATTCCTGTTTGGTTTGGCATCGGGCGTCACAACCACGGGCGCGATTAGCTTAATGCTCGATCTAACGGCGGTTGAAACCGCAGGAACGTTTATCGGGGCATGGGGATTAGCACAAGCGTTGGCGAGAGCATTAGCAACGATTTTCGGCGGTGGCGCTTTAGATGTGGGCAAAGCGATTTTCTCGAATTTGACGCTATCGTATGCGGTGGTATTCGGATTACAAGCGATCGGGATGCTCGTTGCAGTCGGATTGCTGAGCCGCGTCGATGTCAAAGCGTTCCGCAATAATACAAAAGCCGCAATTTCAACGATTTTGCAAGGTGAGTTGGATTAATGACTCAAGCAAAACCCCGATTTCAGACGATCGAAGAGTATCTTGATTACGATGATGGAACTGACACCCGCTACGAATTGGTTGATGGGGTGCTGGTAGAGATGGGCGCAGAAAAGCCAATTAATACCGCGATCGCCGTTTTCTTGATCGGATACTTTCTACAGCTCGGAATTCCAGTATCCCGAATTGGCATCAAACATTTGATTGCAGTGAGTTCGTCGAGAGTGACTGCACGCGATCCAGATTTA
Organism: Cyanobacteria bacterium FACHB-DQ100; assembly: GCA_014695195.1. NCBI lineage: Bacteria > Bacillati > Cyanobacteriota > Cyanobacteria bacterium FACHB-DQ100. The sequence goes on from JACJNW010000035.1 coordinate 67,960, forward strand.
ATGATTCATTCCGAAGCATCGCGTGATGCCATGAATCAAACTGCTCAGTTATTTCTGTCGGCTACAATGCCTGCACCTTTGCTTGTGATCGAAGTCGTTTCGCCAGGGGAGCCTGGAAGCGACAACTATAACCGCGATTACATTGAGAAGCCCAGGGAGTACGCGGCGCGAGGAATTCCTGAGTATTGGCTGATTGACCCCAATCGAGCTGTGGCACTTGTGCTATCGCTACAGAACGATCGCTATCAACCGAAAGAATTTAGAAACAACGATCGTCTCGTTTCCCCCACGTTTCCAAACCTGCAATTAGCAGCAGCGCAAATTTTAGAGGCAGGAGCATGAATTTTTTAGAAATCAAAACCTTTTCAGAAACGATTACTCATAAAGTTGGGGCGCAACTGCTGAAAGATTTTGGACAGGTGCAGGCGGCGGAAAAAGCAGACGGAAGCCTTGTTACACAGTCCGATCGCTGGGCAGATGAGCAAATTCGGGCGGCAATCTCGCAAAAGTTTCCCGATCACGGTGTTTTAAGTGAAGAAGCGGAGCATTGTTTTCCCGATCGTGAGTGGTGCTGGATTATCGATCCGCTAGATGGAACGACGAATTTTGCGCGGGGCTTACCGCTCTGGGGGATTTCGATCTCGCTTCTCTATCAAGGCACCCCAGTCTTCGGCTATGTGCATCTGCCGCCGTTGAATCAATCGTTTCATGGATATTGGTGCGGCGAATCGGGGCTAGATTTACCGTCGGGGGCATTTCTCAATGACAAACCAATTCACGCAAGCCAAGAAGCTCTCACCCGCAATCACTTTTTTAATCTATGTGCCCGCAGTACCTCAGTGCTGAAAAATCCATTTCCGGCAAAGATTCGGATGCTAGGAGTTGCGACCTATAACTTACTTACAGTCGCGGCAGGGGCGACGATGGGCGGCGTAGAAGCAACGCCAAAGATTTGGGATATTGCCGCAGTTTGGGCGATCGTACAAGCAGCAGGCGCGGTTTGGCATCCCTTGGAATCGTCTCCGATTTTTCCACTAGAAGTCGGCAAGGATTACAGTATGCGATCGTTTCCCACTTTAGTCGTGAGTCGAGCGGATTTGGTGCCTGTGTTTGAGCCGCTGGTGAGAACGATCGGACAACCCTGACGCTTCTGCGAGCGACTACGATCGCAAATTCAATCAGTCATGACTGTCCCAGAACTTATCATGCAGAAGAACATCGATTTCGCTCTTATATTGCCACTCATCAGGAAATTGAGTTTTCGAGTAGTCTTCTCGCAGGTCTAATAGAGCCGAATTCCAAGCGTCAGGAAATGCTGCAATTAAATATTTTCGCAAGCTTGGCGATTGTTCCAATAAGAGTTTCAGTTGCTTTCGCTGTTCGCGAATGGTTAATTCCCAACCCCGATAGTCATCGGGAGAATAAACATAGAGGCGTTTGAGGAGATGATTGAGTAATACTTCCAGACGGTTTTTTAGCTCCCGTCGATCGCGCCCTGCCAAGCCTTCAATCTCCTCAATCAAGCTGACGATGTCGATGTCTTCAAACTGTCGTTGTTTCAGCTTGATTACCGTATCGTCTAACCAAGCGACTAAATCCTGCTGATAGAGCGTTTTCTGGGCTTGGATTTGCGTCATACAGCATCGCTCCTTTTGCGAGATAACTTTATTTTATCGAGGCTCACAGACTTCTTTTGCTAGAGAAGATCGAAACTGATTGAAAATTGGTTTCAGCTAGAGAGCACCACGATCGTGTCTCCAACCGCTAACTTCAAATAATTCTGAGCATTGCCGCGATTCATCGCAATCTCAACCCAACGATGACTGCCAATCAATCCAATAACCTCGCCGATCGCAGCATCAGCATAAGTCGTCTTTCCTGAAAAGATTGCCTCATTGATGCGAATTCTCCAAGGACGATCGCGCACTCGCTCTCCTGGAATGTTGGTAATGAGATTGCCGAAATGATCGATCGCTTGAATCACGCCGAGCAATCCTGCTTCCGTTTCAATCACATCCGGAGTCGGTAACTGCACGATCGAACTTAAATCGATCGCAGTGCCTAGCTCCTGTAAGGGAACTCCACTCGCCAAATGTGCCGCAGCCGGCGCAAAAATATCGCGTCCGTGAAACGTAGTGCTCGGAGTTAGTGATCGCCAATACTGCGAATTGCTCAGTTCAACCGCCGTGATCGCATCGCTCAAAACACCGCTAATCAACCCGTTATCTGGTGCGACCACAAACCCAGATTTGAGTCGAACCGCAATCGATCGCCGCTGACTCCCGACTCCGGGATCAACGACGGCAAGATGAACCGTTCCACTTGGAAAATAAGGATAAGCATTCATCAGGTGAAATCGCGCGGTTGCAATGTCCTGTGGCGGAACTTGATGTGTTAGATCGATCGTCTGAATCTGGAGATTGATTTGTGCGATCGTTCCCTTCATTACTCCCACATAGACATCATTTAGTCCGAAGTCAGTCAGCAGCGTGATTAACATTTGTCCGTCGAAAGTATGAATTTTTAGTAGCATAAGCTACCGTTTGAAATGACCGATGCTAAAATTAAATAATGGTGATAAGCAAAGCTAACCTCTAGGAAATTCCAATTATGAACAGAAATCGCCTGCATTCAGCAGAAGTTGCGAGAGTCCATCGCGAAAACCTACAAAGAAACCTGCAACGCCGCATGGATGCAGCTAAAGCGCGGGGTGATCAAGCGTTGCTGCGGATGCTGGAAGCAGAAGCAAGCTACCTGAGATAATTCATTGTTTTGTAAAATCTCAAATTTAGCGCGACGAAAGCCGCGCTTTTTTATTGCATTATAAACTCTCTGCTCGGAAGTAATCGCCGGACTTGCCTCCGGTCTTGCTGAGAAGATAAATTTGCTCGATCGTAATCGACTTCTCGATCGCTTTTGCCATGTCATACAAAGTCAACGCCGCGATCGAAGCTGCCGTCAGCGCTTCCATCTCCACCCCGGTTTCTGCCTTGATCTTCACCGTCGCTTGAATCTCAAACCCCGGTCGCTCTGGTTGGGCTGTGATCTTGACCTCCACTTTTTGAATCGGCAAGGGATGGCACAGCGGGATTAAATTTGCCGTTTGTTTTGCCGCCATAATCCCGGCAATTCGCGCGGTTCCCAGCACGTCTCCTTTCGGTGTATCTCCGGACTCGATCGCCTGCATGGTCTCTGGTTTCATCCGAACATGCGCGATCGCAGTCGCTTGTCTCACCGTTGCCGCTTTTGCCGAGACATCTACCATTTGTGCTTGTCCTGTGGCATCGAGATGAGAAAGTTCGATCAATTTTTCAGATTGTTTTGTCATTTGCGTCAGATCGTTGTATATTGAATAAGTGCCGATAAGGGCTTGTAGCTCAGTGGACTAGAGCACGTGGCTACGGACCACGGTGTCGGGGGTTCGAATCCCTCCTAGCCCGTTTTATATTCTAGGGATGTTCAAGCAACATCCCTTTTGTTTTTTAAATTAAAAAACCCCTCAATCAAAGTGAGGGGTTATTAGAGCGATCGATCAAACCCAAATCTTACATGCCGCGATTCGGCTCAACGTAAGCGGTGGTTGCGCGGGGCTTGCGGGTTCCTACTGCTGCACCAGCCAAAGATGCCGCCAAACCGAGCAACGAACCAATCACGAACGACCAGCCTGCGGTTGCAGTGTTGCCTGCAATGTTACGAGCATCTTGAGCAGAAATGTTCGGTCTTGCAGCGTTCGGATCAACATTCGGAACACCCGTTTGCGGCAGAGCGGCACCTGCTGCGTTTGCTGCGCTCGAAACCGCCAAACCAAATGCACCCGTAACACCACTTGCCAACAGGTAAGCGCTCAGTGCCAAAGTGGTTGCCCAAAGAATTGCACCGTTGAGCAATGCGGTGCTGCGGTTCATCGGACCACAAGCGCGTGCCATCACCCAGCTACCGATAAACAGCGAAATCAACAAGCTGATCGTTGCCCAAATTCCGACTGCGGTTCCGACTCCGCCTGCCTCCGTCCGGGGCGCACCGGAGTTTGCGATCGAGGTTGCGCCAATTGCTGCACCCAGCGCGCTCAGAATTAACTGAGACACCAGTGCAACCATCAAACCGGAGATAATCGGGCCCCAACGAACGCGGTCATGATAGTCGCCCGCAACCGGGATAACAGCCGCTTCAGCGACAGGACGATTAGTATATGCCATTGTGAATTGTCTCCCCTAACAAGATAGTTATTTGCAAAGAAATTACTCTTGGCATCACTATAAGGTTTGCAGAAATAAAATCACTCTACCGGGAGTGAGACCATACAGATACCCCGTTAGAGAGAAATCATTGGGGATCACGATCGAATTCAGTTTGTGAACGTGAGCCGAATCAACGAATTTTCACAGCAGTTCCAACCGCAGTAATTAAAAGAAGAACGCCGGATTGATCAAGTTGGATTGTGCCAGTATTCACTTCGATTCCCACAACGGCATTTGCGCCTAGACTTTGTGCCCGTTTTTGGAGTTCTGCGAGGGCGTTTTGCTGTCCTTGTTCAAAGACGCGCTCATATCCTGCGGTACGTCCACCAACGATGTCACGGATGCCGGCAAAGAAATCTTTGAGGGCGTTCGTTCCGTAGACCACTTCGGCCGTAACGACACCGAGGTATGATTCGATCGCAACATCTTGTATTGTATCGGTGGTTGTCATTAGCATCGTTTCATCTCGCTCAAACTGGAGTTTCTGTAATTGTTGATCACTATGGCTACAATATCTCACCTCCGTCGATCGCTCGTTGCTGCTGGAATTCTGGTGTCGGTTGCGATGCCTCAAGTGGCTTACGCTCAATCAGATGAGTTAGATAAATTGCTAGAACAGGGACGCGAGTTTGTTGAGGCGCGGAATTGGTCAGGAGCACTAGCAGCGTTTCAGCGGGCATCGGCGATCGACAATCGCAACGCTCGGATTTTCTCTGGAATGGGGTTTGCCTTTGCTCAGGAAGGGCGATTTCAAGAAGCGGCGGAAGCTTATCGTCAAGCGGTGGCGCTGGAATCGACCAATGCCGATTTTTTCTATGCGTTGGGATTCAGCCTGGCAAATCTGGGCAACGACAGCGAAGCCGAAGAGGCTTACCGTCAAGCGACCCAATTAGACAGGCGCAACGTGAATGCGTTTTTGGGGTTGGGAACGGTTCTTTCTCGTCAGGGACAGTTTTCTCAGGCGTTGTCAGCGTATCAGCAAGCCGCAAGACTCGATCGCCGCAGCGCCGAGGCGCAGGAATCGATCGGCTTAATGCTGCTGCAACTGGGACGAACAACGCAGGGGATGACTGCGCTGCAAGCAGCGACACGGTTAAATCCAAGGCGGACGAGTTCTCATGTTGCAATGGGCATTGCGCTGCTAGATCAAGGCAACTCACAAGCGGCGCTGAATGCGTTTAATCAAGCGGTGCGAATTGATCCAAGTAATTCTAAGCTGCACCTGCAAATTGGCAAGATTCTACGCGAGAAAGGCAATAATACCGCCGCTTTAAGCGCATTTCAGCGGTCGGTGAATTTAGATCGAGAGTCAGCCGAAGCGCAGTTTGCGCTGGCAGAAGCGGCGCTGGCAAACAACGAAACGATGCGATCGGTGATGGCGTTTCGCGAGGTGATTAAGCTCGAACCGAATAACGCAGCAGCGCATTATCAAATGGGGCTTGCTTTGAGAGCGCGGAATTTCACCCAGGATGCGATCGAGGCGTTTCGCCGCGCCAAGATGCTGTTTGAGGAGCAAGGCAAGACCGACGAAATGAAAAAAGTAGAGCAGGCGCTCTCCGAAGCTAAGCCTTGATCAGTGACTTTAGGGTGGCTTCGGGCGATCGCGGGTTCCATCCGAGTTCGCGTCTTGCTTTGGAGCCATCGACGCGTACACAGCGATCGTAAACATAATGAACTCGCTCGTTGTCGATCGGCGGTTGCCAACGGGCGACTCTGCCGATTGGATCGAGAACGCTGGCGACGAGACGCACGATCGATTCTGGAGCTTCGCGGGGAACAGAAATTCCAGTTTCTTGGCTGAAGATTTCAAACATTTCTCTAGTGGTCAAGTCGCCTGCAGAAATGATGTAATAGTCGCCAGATTTGCCGCGATCGACCGCAAGAATCATGGCTTCAGCGAGATCATCAACGTGAACAATTCCTGTCACTCGTCCGCCGCCTGCCCAAACTTTGAGCCGCCCATTTAGAAAGGCGTTCAGAACAGGCTTAAAGTGTGGATCATCGCTGCCGAAAATTCCAGAAGGCAGGACGCTGACGATCGATAATTCTTGGGTTTGATCGACTAATTGCTGCGCTTGGTATTTTGTGCGATCGTAAGCGGAAGAAAAGTCTTTTTGAGTGCGCTGAAAGGTTTCGTCAATCACTTTACCTTGCGTATCGCCAAAAATCCCGATCGTGCTGCAATAAATCAATTTAGGTAGATTAACTGCTTTTGCTGCTTCCAAAACGGCGCGGGTGCCTTTAACATTAACGCGCTCCATTTCTGCAGCATCAACAATTCCAAGCTCAACATAGGCAGCCGTATGAAATACAACATCGACATTTTGCATCGCCTCGCTCAGAGCAGCGCGATCGGTAATATCACCGTAAGCATATTGAATCTCGCAACCGGATAAACGAGACAGATTGCTCGATCGCCGCACGAAACCGATTACAGAATCGCCTCGATGCAAAAGTGCCTTAACCAGATGCGATCCGGTAAATCCATTTGCTCCAGTCACTAAAGCTTTCATAGGGATTTTTCGTACATTCGATAGGTTTTGTAGATTTTACCGCCCGCCGCTTCAATCAATTTGCGCGATCGAGAATTGTCTTCGTAAACCCAGGAAAGCTCAGCCCGTTTATAAGGTTTTCCCTTTTTTAATCCGCCTTGTAATCCCAAGTAAATTAATCCCAATGGAACCAATTTTCTTTGAAATTCTGGAAGTGAACATATCGCAATCACGCGACCCTGATCAATCCGGCGACGGTACCACAAGAACTTCAGAATTCCGACCCAATTGAGCCGACCATTCACAAATTTAAGCGGAATATTGTAGTCAGGCAATCCCATCCAGAACCCGATCATTTCTCCGTTGTATTCTGCAACCGGAAACACATCCGGATCGACTAAATCTTGCAGCGATCGCGCTTCTTCTAAAAATTCTTCAAGGGTGCGAGGAGTTGAACTCCAATTACTTGAAAATGCCTGATTAAACAAGTGATATAGATTAATACAATCTTGCTCAAATCCTTCGCCTTTTGTGTGCAAAGGTCGAAATGTCACGCCGGATTTACAAGCAATTCTGTAGCCTTTTTCAAATTCAGGCGAAAGCGGTTTATCTAATGGAAAATCGTAAGCATACGCATCTTTTGCCTTTGCCCAACCTAACTGCTCAATAAAAGTTGGATAATAGGACGGATTGTAAGGCATCATTACCATCGGAGGAGAATCGAAGCCATCGACCAAAAAGAGACAGTTATTATGCGTTGAAAGGTCGATCGGACCACGAACTTCTGTAATATCTAGCGATCGTAGCCAGTTTTCTGCCGCTTCAAACAGGGCGGCTGCGACTTGGATATCCTCAACACATTCAAAGAACCCAAAAATCCCGATCGGCTTGCCTTCACGCTCAATCAATCGATCATTCACGGCTGCCACAATTCGACCGATCGCCGTTCCGCGTGAGATGGCAATAAACTGCTTCAGCTTGCCGTATTGAAAAAATGGATTCTCTGGCTGAAACTTCTTCTGCACATCGCTCCGCAAGGGTGGCACCCAATTGGGATCATTTGCGTAGACGACCCAGGGAACATTGATGAACATTTCCTGTTCAGTCGCAGACGTAACCGGAAATACTTCAAAGGTTGGCATCGCTCATTCATTCATCTATCAGGTTAATGCTGACTATACCAGCCCCAATGCAAAAATTAATTAGAACTAGGCTGATGCGGCAGTGTGAAGTAGAAGATACTCCCTTCGCCGCTGATCGACTCGACCCAAATTTTACCCTCATGCCGCTCTACAATCTTTTTCGCGATCGTCAGTCCTGCCCCTGTTCCACCTCCATACTTGTTTGGGCCATGAAGCCGCTTGAAGATGCGGAAAATGCTATCAAGATGATGTTCTGGAATGCCAATGCCATTATCTTTGATATAGAAAGTTGTCACCATTTCTGGTGCTTCGTCGTCTACATACCGTTTCTGCAACGATCTCACCGGATCTAAAAAGCCAATTTCAACCCATTTCTGAGCGCGATCGTTGTATTTAATCGCATTGCTGATCAAGTTCGTAAACACTTCCCCCATCTGAACCTGATCGCACAGGACTATTGGCAACGATCGAGGAATCCGAATATCAACATCAGTTTGCTCTAAACTAATCCGCAGCACATCTAGAACTGTATGTACCAGTTCGTTTAAGTCCGTTTGCTTCAGTTCAAGCCCAACTCGCCCCAGACGCGAGAAATGCAGCAAGGAATTGATTAAATCTTCCATTCGCTGCGTCAATCTGACCAGTGTGTGCAGCTTTGAGACTCCATCTTCATTCAAAACATCTCCATAGTCTTCGATCAGAAAGCTGGAATAGTTGTGAATTCCCCGGAGTGGCTCTTTTAAGTCGTGTGAGGCAATGTAAGCAAACGAGTCGAGTTCACTGTTGCTGCGCTCTAGCTCAATGTTAATTTGGGCAAGTTCATCTGCTTGGCGTAGAACAATGCCGACGATCGCGCTTCTGAGGTCTAATACCGCTTCAATTTCGCAGGATTTCCAGGGCAAAGACTGACCGCGCACCGTTTCCTGCCATAGCGCAAAAGACTGACGCGGAGACAAGCGCACTTCTCCACTCTCGGAGATTTCCACGGGTTTATTAGGGTTTCCGCCCCAGTTTACGGTTTGCACCACTTCAGATCGAAACCATAAGATGTAGTTGCGATTGACGCGAGAAATGGCTAATGCTAACAGTCCTGAAGCAATGTCTCGAAAGGCTTCAGCGGCTGGATAGACTTTAGAGAGTGCTGCTGTGGAAAATACATTGCTTTCAAACTGCGTTTCTATCCAGGTCAACAAATCTCTGAGCTGATCTGAGGAGGGAGTCTGACCGATCGAATAAAATTGCTCATTCCAGCAAATCACTACACCCTGAGCATTAACGAGTTCTAAAAGATTCGATTCATTGCTCACCAAACCATCCAGCATATTCTTATGCTGCGGAATGACTTCGACAAAGTTCGACTGAATCTCCTTGAGCTTCATTTTGTAATCCAAGTCTTCATTTTCTTCTTTCGCTATCAGTTCTAGCGACATCACTTGCCCCAAAAACTCACAGGCAGTCCGCACTTCATAGGTGAGATAGTTCGCCGAGGCATGATGACAGGCAATCAATCCCCATAGTTTTTTGTTCTTGATCAGCGAGATGGACATCGAAGCACCAACGCTCATGTTCTGCAAATATTCGATATGCAGAGGTGAAACACTCCTCAACACAGATAGACTCAAATCTGTCACTTGATGGGTGATCGGATTGATAGTTGGAATCAATGCTGCGGGCTGATAACTAACATCTGGAATGATTCGCAACCCGTTAAGCGTATAAAGCTGCTTGGCTTGCTTGGGGATATCACTAGGAGGATAGTGCAATCCTAGATAAGGGGTAAGCGCATCGCGTTTGTCTTCAGCAACGACTTGTCCTGCGCCCTCCTCATTAAACCGATAGACCATCACACGATCGAAGTCGGTCAATCGCCGCACTTCCTTGACGATCAAATTGCACATTTCACTCAAGCTATGAGCATTTTGCAGCTTGTGAATCGTGCCTTTGACGAGATGATAAAACCCGAAAAAGTCGGCTCTTTTTTCACTGCGCGAGGGTTCTAGCTCCAAAATTAGCAATTCTGCCCTGCGATGAATGATGCCATCAAAAGCAAGAGTTTCTTGTGGAGTTGTAATTAACAGATGCAGCGGATTCACGCTCTCAAAATCTTCGTTCAAGCAGTCTGAAATGAATTGAATCTGCTTGGAATCGAGTAAGCAACTTAAAGGCTGATTCAGTAATTCTTCTGGAGATCGCTTCAATAAAGACGTACTGTTGCTGACTTGTACGATCGTTAAGTCCGGCTCACTCAAAACTAACAACACACCGTGCGGCTGAATTTTGCCGGGAATATGAATTAGTTCACGATCGCAGTTTGTGAGATTGATTTCTTCAGGGGCAATGTTTTCAGCTTGATTCGGTTGCCGCTCACTTGATTGGGACGCAGAACTAACACGATGAGCGGGCAATTGCATTGAGGATCGGGGGCAGAACGTCCTTTGTATTCTACCGAGTTCTCTTATCTACAGCCGAGCTAATTCTAGTCATTAGGCTGCTTCTCAGCGATATGTTTGCCTGAAAATCCGTCTTCGGGTAGATGCAATTCATGAAATCTTTTAGATCAGGTCATATAATCTAATTTTAGTCTACTAAACAATATCAGCCTTTGAATCTAAAGCGAGTGTTAGCCAATGGGAGAACAGAGTGCCATCCTGTTAGTTGTGGAAGATAGTGATGAAGATTTTGAAGCACTGCAACGAACAATTCGCCAAACTTCGATCGCCTGTCAGATTCAACGCTGTTCCGAGGGAGACGAAGCGTTAACTTTTCTCTTTTCTAGAGACTCACGGGAAACACTGTTTCCCCTGTCTGCTTTTCCGCCCTCGCTGATTCTGCTGGATCTGAACCTGCCGGGTATGGATGGACGAGATATCTTAGCGCGGTTAAAGCAAGATGAGATTCTAAAGATGATTCCTGTGGTGATACTATCTACCTCCAATAATCCTAAAGATATTCGAGGGTGCTACAGTCTTGGCGCAAACGCTTACCTAATTAAGCCGATCGATACCGTTAAATTTAAGCGAACAGTCCAACTATTTGTGGAGCATTGGTTTGAAGCTGTTACCCTGCCAAACGCGGTCGATCGTGCCTGAGTACCTTGTTTTTCTTGTCGTAGACAGGAATTCTTATCCACGCCAACAACTTAATAATTTCTTAATACTGCCTATACCTAAAGAGCGATTTGTCAGGAAATTCTAACGTCCTATGCTATGAATAGCACCGGCAATTAGGGCGATTTATCTCATTATGGACGCTTCAAATCATTGCTTTATCTGCTCACATACATTGCTTTTACATATCCAACATCAAGAGAAATATTGGTACTGTAGCCATTGCCGTGAAAAGTTTTCAACTGATTTTCAACAGCGCACAAAGATTACAAATAGTGGACGGGTTTCTCCTAGTCAGCCTGAACGCCTAAGACCTCGGCCAATTCCTCATTTTGGTAGAACAACGCCCCGCCCTCAGATGGAGAAGAGCGATCGTTATGCAGCGATATCAAGCTATGTATAGATCTGCTGCTTGAACGATAATCTGCTGTTCAAAGAAACACAGCTTTAGTATGCTCCAAACTGTTTTACGCAGAAGGCAATGGAAGCAACCCATTACAAGAGAGATAAGCTGGTTCTTCACCGCTGCTTAAAAGGATTGGTTTGATCGTGATGGAAGCATCACGATCAAATCAGTAACTTTATGTCTGTTGTTCTTCAAGCTGTGTTCCTTGCAAGTTAGCTCCTTCCAACAGAGCATCTGTTAAGTCAGCATTGGCAAAATTTGCATCTGTCAGATCAGTGTGATCGAGTTCTGCATTGCTCAGATTTGCGGCCTGAAAGTTGACAGAATCCAATTCAGCGCGGCTTAAGTCTGCTGATTGTAAATTCGCTTCACTCAAATCTGCATCACTTAAATCCGCATCTTCTAGATCTGCTTTGATCAAACTTGCTGCAATCAGATCTGCTTCTTCTAAGATAGCGGCTTCTAGATTTGCGCCTTCTAAATTCGCGTGATTGAGCATGGCATCGCGTAGATCTGCACCTGTTAAATCCGCTCCACTTAAGTCTGCATAGTTCAGTGCAGCTCCGCTGAGATCTGTTCGGCTTAGGTTTGCTCCACGCAAGTTTGCTCCATCCAAGATGGCACCATGCAGTATGCTTTCATGCAGATCAATGCCTTCTAGTGATGCTTCTCGCAAATCTGCCACGCTGAAATCTCTTTCTCCTGCGGCATAACGCTCTAGTAGTTCTTGCTTATCCATTGCTGGCTCCGTTCTAGGCTGAATCACTATGCTTGATGATAGAAAAGTTACGCAAGCTCTTACGCCTTCCTATTGGTACACCTCCAGTAAAGAACGAAGAAGCAATGCTTTCTCGATTCGATGAACTAGAAAGCGTAGCGAATCTTGCAGTAAGGCAGACGATCGCTCAATAACTCGGTCAAACCTTCGATCAATGTTCCTTTGAAGCCGCGTCGATACCGCACATTCTTACCGCCTGTCTGAGAATATTTAGTCTCCTGAATGTCTGGTCGCCATAGAAGTGCTTCTCCCTGCGGATGCCAACCGAGATTCACTTCGTGCAGCTTGTCATTGTGCGTGAGGAAGATAATCTCAGCTTGAAGCTGTGCTTTGGCTCGATCGCTCAGCACATTATCTAATTGCTCAAATAGCTCAGAATAGTCTTCAAGCCAATGATCGTCGTAAATCACAGGAGCAAAGTTCACATGCACCTCATAGCCTGCATCCACAAAGTCATTGATGGTAGCAATGCGATCAGCGATCGGGGATGTGCGAATATCTACAATCTGTGCTTTCGCCTGTGGCATCAAACTAAAGCGAATCCGGGTCTTGCCTTGCGGGTCGTAATTCAATAATTCACGATTCACTCGCTTCGTGGCAAAGGTTGCCTTAGCATTCGGCAGCGTGCGGAACAATGCAATCAAATCCTTAACATTATCGCAAACGGCAGCATCGACCGAACAGTCGCTATTCTCACCAATCTCATACACCCAATACTGTGGATCAACCTGATTCGGCTCTAGCTTCATGCCTTGCTTGATACTGTGGCGTTTGAGATATTGCTGAATGCGATCGATGTTCACAAAGGTTGTAATCGGATTCGCAAAGCCCTTGCGCCGAGCCACATAGCAATTATGTGTCACAACGTCGTTTGCAACAAAGGACTCATATTTGGGAACATGAAAATTATGGACAGTCGTAGGCTGGCTGATGCGCTTAATGCTTGAAACTTTCTGATAACTCGGCATAAGTTGGATAAAACGATGGGAAGAGGAATTAAACAAAACTGCTTATGGTGCGGATGAAATACGACCGAGCAGTTGTTCTGCTGTAATCAGTGCGAACAGGCGCATACGGCAATACTTGAAAAGCCCTTCAAGTCTTTTTACTCCTACCGTCAAGCCAGTCAGTATCTAGGAAAAGATACACGAACAATTCGGCAGTATGAAGGCATCCTATTTGCTATTGATAAATCGCTTCCAAATCTGCACAGCAAGCTGAAAAATTGTCGGATTTGCGGTCAACTATCCAAAGCGCATGAGAATCGTAAAGGATATTGTCCAACCTGCTCAAAAGCAGGGGAAGGAAGAAAATCGCAAGCTAAAATCATTGCAGAACGCTACCTTGCACAAGGCAACCCAAACTATGTTAATGGCAGCGTTAACCAAACGTTTAGACATCGACGCAAAGGAAAAGCATGGACTAGAAACATTCTTGAGCGCGATCGGGCTTGCCGATGCTGCGGAGAAACCAAAATTCTACAAGCCCATCACGTCATCCCTGTCGCCCTATTTCCACAATACGCCTTAGATCTGAACAATGGCATTACGCTGTGTGGGCATCATCACACAGAACTTCATCGTCTTCAGTTAGATCTCCAGCTTTTACCCATCCTCTACGAGTCATTATCGGATGTTCAGCCGTTACACGAAGCACTTGCTGACCAACCTGAATTTCAAGCACTTCGTCAACGTCCCGTTGAGCTGTTCCAGAAACGGCGGCTTCTACAAGCTGTCCCGAAGAACTATCGTAAGCAAATACGACATCTCCATCCTGAATTTGCTCGACAGGTACTTGACCTTGAGGAGTAGAGATCAGGGTGCCAGAAGCAACACAATACGCGCAAGCCATCGCGCAACCATTGGCGTGAGAAGGTGCGACAAAATCAGAGCTACGACAATTCGGACGAGCAGAAAGCGACTTCTTCACACCGAGAACTAAGACCGATCGCTTAATCCGATTCCACTCTCCTACAGAATCTTCATTCCCGTGAAGGTCTGGAATTTGCCAGTGAGACTCAACTTCTGTGCGATCGGCATCGGGATACTGTGCAAAGATCTCGTGAGCGCGGGGATAGTCGAGAACCGCAGGTTCAAAATAAATCTGTTGAATGTTGAGAAGCCGAGTAATATCGTCGCTTGATGCGGTGGAATGCTGAAGTGATGAAGTCAAAGGACAGGTCTTATACTCTTCAACTCTAGTTTAGCGTTGCCGTCTAAACGGCTCAGTGAGGTGATCCGATGCGCGATGTAGGGATCTACGCTAGATGCGTTCCCGTCTAAAGAGTGAGGGCATTGAGAAGTGCTTCGATCACGATTAAGCGATCGTTTCTTCAAGTAAAGTGCTATGGCAGTTAGTTCTGATCCATTAGTCGATAAGGTTGTCCCTACCGAGTACCCGATCGAATCCATTCTCAAAAATCGCTGGAGTCCGCTTGCTTTTTCCGATCGTCCTGTTGAACCGGAAAAGCTTGCTAGTGTTCTCGAAGCGGCGCGATGGGCAGCCTCTTCCTTCAATGAGCAACCCTGGAGTTTTATTGTTGCAGCGAAAGACAACCCAGAGGAGTTCGATCGATTGCTTGGCTGTTTAGCAGAAGGAAATCAGGAATGGGCAAAGAGCGCTCCGATACTGATGATTTCAGTGGCTAAGCTCAATTTTGAAAAGAATGGCAATGAAAATCGTCATGCCTTTCATGATGTGGGAGCAGCAGAAGCAAATCTAGCCGCTCAAGCGACCGCGTTAGGTCTTCATGTTCACCAAATGGCGGGCTTTGATGTTGCCAAAGCAAAAGAACTGTATGGCATTCCTCAAGGATATGAACCTGTTGATGCGATCGCGCTAGGGTATCTCGGTGATCCTCATCAGTTATCGGAGCGATTGCAGCAAAGACTATCGGCTCCACGATCGCGCAAACCGATTCAGGATTTTGTCTTTACCGGACGCTGGCAGCAATCCTCAAACTTGATTTAATGGCTTTGGTGCGAACACGCAAAGTGGACTCGCACCTAACTGCACTTCTGAATAAAATCAATCACTTCGTGCATAAATCCCGGTTTGGTCACCATCAGCACCGTAGAATCTGGTGCTAAAATCGTGCTGCCGTTGGGAATCTCCAGATCCATTTGGGAGTGAGGTTGATAGCCAATAATCAAAGAGCCACGCGGAAATCGAGGATCTTGCGCCACCTCTGCCACACTGCGACCGACTACGTTGCAATTCGGCGAAATCGACAGCTTAAACACTTCAATCTGACCCTGCTCAAAGTGCATCATCGATTCCACTTCCGGGTACTCGATCAAATTCACCATTGTCGAAACCGCAAGCTCGATCGCATTGATCACATGAGTTGCCCCGGCAAATCGATACGGCTCAGCAAAATCCTTGTGCCGCATTCTGACCATAATCATCGGCACACCATAATGCTTTGCCAGCGTCACCATTGCTAAATTCAAAGCATCATCCCGCAGCACCGCCGCGATCGCATCCGCCTTACGAATTCCAGCTTCGATCAGCACTTCGGTACTTACCGCACTGCCCTCGAATGCCATCACCCCTAACTGTTCCCGCGCATACCGACAAGCCGCAGGATTCACATCAATCACTGCAACCGTATGCCCCAGAGCAATGAGACGCTGAGCCAGATTTAGACCGATCAGACCCGCGCCTCCAATTAAAACGTACATAGACCTTCTGACTCACGATGATGCTTCTAGCCTAAAGTATGAGCAATCAAAAACCGGATCTTTTAGTCAAGCTTGAGCGAATTAACCGGAACTTCGTCCCAAGATTTAACGAGACGCATCCGGGCAACCCAACCTTCTGCTTTTTGTTTGTCGGTTAGATTTGCTTCAAAGGATTCGTGGCATTCTTGCGCTTGAGATTCATTGCAGCAGGCGATACACGCATACATCAGCCCCGATGGATCAACTTGTTCGTTTACCCAAATTGCCATAATTGTGTCCTCCAAGACCCTACAGAGAATTTTGCCATATTTACGAGGAGCTTGTTGCCATGTGCGTTAGTGCTTCTCCCGTCACTCGACAGATTCGCCAGTCTGGAAGCACCGTTGCCCCCATGCGTTTGTAAAATCCGATCGCGCTTTCGTTCCAGTCCAAGACGCTCCACTCTAAACGCCCACAGCCGCGAGATACTGCGATCCCAGCCAATTCTGTTAGCAGTGCTTTACCGATCCCCCATCCTCGATAGTCGGGTCGAACAAAGAGGTCTTCTAGGTATATTCCCGGCTTTGTCAAAAAAGTTGAATAGTTGTGTAGAAATAGTGCAAAGCCGATCGCTTTATTTTCAACAATGGCGACAAGTGCCTCTACGTAAGGCTTTTCGCCAAAAAGGTGATTGTGGAGATGATCGATCGATCCCGTAACTTGATGGGACAATTTTTCATATTCCGCGAGTGCCTGAATCAAGGCGAAAATCTCAGGCACATCAGCAGGAGTCGCAGGACGAATTTCAAACATAAAATTATGAGTTTCAAGTTGCAGCAACTCAAAACTCATAACTCATATTTCGGGGATTGACTAGCCTAACCAGCCCTTTAACCGCTCTGCAATTTGCGGTCTTCTCAACTTCCGCATCGCTTTACTTTGAATTTGGCGCACCCGTTCTCGCGATAGGTTGAACATTCCGCCCACTTCTTCAAGCGTACAAGGCTTGCTGGTGGTCAGACCATAGCGCAATGAGATAATGTCTTTCTCACGCTCGGTCAGGACATTGCCCAATACATCCCAAATCTCTTGACGCAACATGGTTTCGCTCATTTGGGACTCTGGCGATTGTGTATCTCCATCTTCGAGCAAATCCATCAATTCTGTATCTTCACCTTTACCGACTCGGTGATTTAACGAAAGCGATTGACGGCGAACCTGTTGGAGATGCTGTAATTGCTCTACGGTTAATTCGAGCGATTGAGCCATTTCTGCTTCAGTTGGATTGCGTCCGAGTTCGCGTTTGAGTTCGCGATGCGCTTTTTTCAGTTTGTTGAGCTTCTCAACAATATGAATGGGTAAGCGAATGGTGCGAGCATCATTCGCGATCGTTCGCGTGATCCCCTGCCGAATCCACCAGTACGCATAGGTTGAAAACTTATAGCCTTTGTCGGGATCAAACTTTTCGGTTGCCCGATTTAATCCTAAAGCCCCTTCTTGAATTAAATCTAAGAATGGAACACCGCGATTGAGATATCGTTTCGCAATCGAGACGACTAAGCGGAGATTCGATCGAATCATCTTCCGCTTTGCCACACGACTGCGGTGTAATCGATGTTCTAATTGCCTTTCGGTCAAGCCCATACGTTCTGCCAACTCGGCTTTGGTGGGCATATGACCTAATTCGCTATAAAGCTTACGTTGTACCTCATCCACTTCTACAAGATACTGTACTCGCCGAGCTAATTCGACTTCTTCATCGGCTTTAAGGAGCGGGTAACGCGCCATTTCTTTAAAGAATGCGCCAACCGCATCATCCGCAACGGTTTTGTTATATCCAGACGATCGAGCCGATGCCATCTGATCAATTTCAGATTCACCGGAATCGGTTGAGTCTTCTAAATCAGCGGCAACCGAAGTCAGTTCGAGTAAATCAGGTTCAATTTCGATCGGAGTGCTGTCTGCGAAATCGGCTTCTAATTGCAAAGAGTCCACTGAATCTAACTCAGCAACGTCCATTGCAAAGTCCAAATCACTAGAGAGGGCTTCTGTGTGAGAACTGTTGCTTTGTTCGTTCATAGTGATGTGATATTGAGGTAGTTTTACGCGATCGAGTTAATGAGAGAGTTGCCAGTTAAGTGATCAATTTAGGCTGAAGATTTAAGCCAGTATTGAGTCGTTTTATCTTGAATGTTTTCTAATTAAATTTGAATCATGTAGCCTTAGAATTCCTCCTGAACCTATGACGAATTTGTAAGTTTGGTGACAAACTTTTTGGAAACGTTTAGTTTATGAGCAGGATAGAAAGTCTGCTCGGAACCGCCGTCTCTGAATCGGGAGGAATCCTGGAGATGCGTTTTCAGCTTCGGCACGTTTCCGATTCGCTGGAGTAGCGAATTGCACTTGAATCGAGTTAGAAATTTTGCCCATAAGACAAGATCTCGAACCGTCCGGTTGCTATAACAGACTCTCATACCCGTTCCGATTTTCATCTCTACCAATGGTTGGAAAAGCCAAAGCCAGAGGTTTCAATCTATCTTTAGACAAGTCCTCAGCCATTAGGGCGATCGATCCGGTACACTCAGTCTCACGTTAAAATTAATCAATAGTTCATCCGCACTGCATTACTTTCGATTTCTTGGTAATTTCATACCGTAGTTTTTCTTCCTTACAGGACTTCTTAAGTTTTTCTCTTCATTTGCTGATATGTCTGAGTTGCAATCTGTGGCGGAATCGAGGGCAGAGTATTTGACTGCGCCAATGTGGGTTGAGGTATTAGTGGATTGTCCGGGGGCGCAGGGAGTGTTCACCTATTCTGTGCCGTCTGGATTGCGGGTGCAGCCTGGGGACATTCTCAGTGTTCCGTTTGGGGCACAGCAAGTAGGGGGAATTGCAGTTCGGGTACTGAATGATCTGCCGAAGTTAGAGCAGATTCGATCGGTTGATTCGATTGTGAGTGCAGGCTTTTTCCCAGCATCGTATTGGGCATTGCTCGATCGCGTGGCACGTTATTATCAGACTTCGCTGATGCAGGTGGTGCGAGTGGCTTTACCGCCGGGATTGTTGGCGCGATCGCAAAGACGCATTCGATTGATTAATCCCGAAACGAATGAAGTCTTTCTCAATCCTGCCGCGCAACAAATTCTCAAGCTGCTAAAAGCGAGTAAAACTAAAGGCTATTCCTGGCAATTCATTCAGCGACAGGTCAAAGGGGCGCATCGGGGACTTCAGGACTTACTGAAGCTCAATTATGTCGAAAGCTATCTAGAGCCGCCTGCAACGATTCGACCGCAACTGCGACAAGCTGTGATCCTGGTTTCGATGCAGGCAGAGTTGCGAGAACGTCAGCGCGAGATTTTAGAAGTTCTGAAGCGCAACGGAGGTGAGATGTGGTTGACTGACTTGCTGCAGCATTGCCGCACGACTTCTGCGACGGTGAAGCGGCTGCAAGAGCAAGGCTGTGTGATTCTTCAAGGTCGGGAAGTTCTGCGGAGTGAACACAGTCCACAAGTTAATCATGATGCTGCTAAATCACTCACCCCGGATCAAGCTCAAGCACTAGAGCGAATTCAAGCGGTAACGGGATTTGAACAGATCTTGCTGCATGGTGTGACCGGATCAGGAAAGACTGAAGTTTACTTGCAAGCGATCGCCCCGATTCTAGAGCGCGGTCAATCTGCCTTAGTGTTAGTGCCTGAGATTGGATTAACGCCACAGTTAACCGATCGCTTTCGGGCGAGATTTGGCGATCAAGTTTGTGTGTATCACAGTGCGCTCTCTGATGGCGAACGGTTCGATACTTGGAGACAGATGCTCACAGGTTCGCCACAAGTTGCGATCGGGACACGATCAGCAATTTTCGCGCCGCTCCCCAATTTAGGATTAATTGTGCTGGATGAGGAGCATGATTCAAGCTTTAAGCAGGATCAGCCTGCTCCTTGTTATCATGCGCGATCTGTGGCGCAATGGCGTGCTGAACTAGAAGATTGTCCCTTGATTCTCGGATCTGCAACGCCTTCGCTAGAGTCTTGGTTAACGGCGCAATCTTCAACTTATCTATCGTTACCGAAGCGCATCTTAGATCGACCTTTACCGCAGATTGACGTGATTGATATGCGGCGGGAACTGCACGATCGCAATAGCTCAATTTTGAGCCGATCGTTGCAATTTAAACTGAAGAAACTCAAAGAAAACAATCAAAAAGGACTGTTATTCATTCATCGTCGCGGACACAGTACCTTTGTGTCTTGTCGCAGTTGTGGCTATGTGATGGACTGTCCGAACTGTGATGTTTCGCTCTCCTATCATCATGTTCACGAAAATGCTCAACCGCTTTTAAGATGCCACTACTGTAATCACACTCAGAGTCAACCAGAGCGCTGTCCCGCTTGTGGTTCATCGTATTTCAAAAACTTTGGAAGCGGCACTCAACGAGTGGTTCAAGAACTCGCTAAGCTATTTCCTGACTTAAAAACAATTCGATTCGACAGTGATACGACTCGTGCTAAAGGAGCGCATCGAGCATTGTTAAGCCAATTTGCTCACGGTGACGCAGATTTATTAGTGGGAACACAAATGCTTACCAAGGGGATTGATCTCCCTCAAGTCACCCTGGTCGGAATCATCTCAGCCGATGGTTTACTCAACTTGGCAGACTTTCGAGCGAGTGAAAGAGCCTTTCAAACCTTGGTACAGGTGGCAGGACGCGCCGGACGAGGCACTGAACCGGGACGAGTGATTCTACAAACCTATGCTCCCGAAAATCCGGTGATCCAAGCGGTCAAACGCCAGCAGTATGAACCTTTTGTCGCCAGCGAACTCGAACAACGATCGCTGCTCAACTATCCCCCTTACGGACGCTTGGTGTTGCTGCGATTTAGCGGTCTCAATGCCAGCACCGTTCAGTCCACTGCAGAAACGATCGCTGACCTCTTACTTAAATCCGACGAAGATTATCAAGTTTTAGGCCCTGCACCCGCAACCATTGTCAGAATCGCTCAGCGCTACCGATGGCAAATCTTACTCAAGCTGACTGACGATCGCATTCCTGATGTGATGGAACTGCGATCGCACTGTCCCTCGACGGTGAGTTTAACGATCGATGTCGATCCAATGAACCTAATGTAATCGCGCTTCCGGCAGAATTAGCATCGCATCACCAAAAGAATAGAAGCGATATTCGTTCTCGATCGCATCCTGGTACAGCTTTAACAACCGCTCACGTCCAATCAAGGCGCTGACTAACATCAATAAACTGGACTTTGGTAAGTGAAAATTTGTAATCAAACCGTTAACGGTGCGCCACTCATAGCCCGGATAGATAAATAAATTTGTCTTGCCGCAGTAAGGTTCAATCTGACCCGACTGCGATGCCCCTTCGAGCGATCGCACCACAGTTGTCCCCACCGCAAACACTCGTCCCCCTCTCGCTTGCGTTTCTCGAATCTTCTCCACCGCTTTCGGAGAAACCTCGATCCATTCTCCGTGCATCTGATGTTGCGTGATATCTTCAACTTCGACCGGACGAAACGTGCCTACCCCAACGTGCAGCGTAATAAAAGTCTTTTCGATGCCCTTTTGCTCTAAACGTTCTAGAAGTTCGGGCGTGAAGTGGAGTCCTGCGGTCGGTGCGGCAACCGCTCCCCTGCGATCGGCGTACACAGTTTGATACCGATTGGGTTCTGCTTCAGTTTCGTGGATATATGGGGGTAGAGGCACTTCGCCAAACTGGTCAATCACTTCAAGCAGAGATCGGCCGTCTGAAGCCTGAAATTGCAGAATCCGCCCGCGTGTCTCTGGATCACTCGCTAAAATCGATGCCGTCAACTCAACCTCGGTCTCCCCATGCGGCTTAAACACAATTTGATTGCCAGGCTTCAAACGCCTTCCAGGTTTGACCAATGCTAACCACTGATTTTGCTGATGTTCTTCGAGCAGCAGAATCTCCACTTCAGTCCCCGTCGTTTTGTGCCCGTGCAGTCGCGCCGGAATGACCTGCGTGTTATTCAACACCAGCAAATCCCCAGGACGCAGAATCTCATCTAGCTCCCGAAAAATCCGATGACAGTGCTGAGTTTGACTTTCAATCACGAGCAGCCGCGCACTATCCCTTGGAGTGGCGGGATTCTGAGCAATACGCTCTTCAGGTAAATGATAGTCATAAGCCGAAAGGAGTTGGTCAGCTTCCACGGTCATAATTAGGGGCGATCGTTACAGGTGAGTGGTTAGTATTTTCGGATAATTTTGATCCGGATCACTCAATAATTTACAAAATGGGTGAGATTCCCCAGGCGATATCGGGGGCTTCTCCCCTATTGCAATCGTGGGTGCTACCGCACAATAGAAATGTAAGCCGCATTTGCTAGGTGTCAATTCTATGGAGTACCTCTACTACCTCGCGAATGCCAGTCTAACCCTGAGAATTGTGGAACACTTGCATCACTCGAAGCAACTCCCGCTCAGCTTCTTGACTGTCATTCACCAAATCGATGGTTGGGTTGTCAGGGTTAAGCTATCTCAGGCGATCGATGCCCAGACCGAAGGCGATTTTAGAGCGTTTCTAAATGAGTTAGGCATTCCTTATTGTCCAAACATTCGCATTCAAATGGTATTGTGGGGACTCGAAACAGGACAATCCCCGATCGATGTGATGCAGCGCTATCAAGTGGCAGTGGTTTCGCATGGTAGCCCCGAACGCGAAGAAATCGAAGAGTTCCGCAAGCAGTTTGTTCAAGGGTTGGGATATTGCCCCGAAACGCTGGCTTAACTAAATGGTTTAACTAAACGCATCGCGGATATAGTTTTGTATTGAGAATTGATTTTTGGTGAGGTGGGGGGAAGTCGCCGCAGAAGGCTGATTTCCCCTTTTTCGTGTCTGAGCCTGATATCGGACGAGGGCAACATCAAAGCGACAAGGGAATTCTGACAGGTGTGGATGCGTGAGCAAAAAGAACTTTGCTGTGGTGAGGAGTTTTCTTTGCTTGGCTGGCGTGATTGATAGAACCCCATCGCTGTCCCAATTGCCTCGACTGCGGGTTTTGACTTCGACAAAGGCAACGATGCTCGCACCGCGCTCTGCGATCGCATCGCTGGTTTTGACCACCAGATCGAGTTCACCCGATCGACAAGTCCATTGGCGCGCCAAGATTAGCGCTCCCTGTGACTGAAGCCAGTCCGCAACGAAGTCTTCGCCGGAGGTTCCGAGATTAGATGTCGAATTCGGCTGATCCACAGGTAGGATTTTTAAAGTGTTCTCTTTAAAACATTCCCTAATTTTGCCAATGCGTTCTAATTGCTTAAAAAGTTTCGTTTGCGCGGTCGTGGCTCTATTCGCGTCTTGGATGCTCTTCGCTGCACCCGTTTTTGCGCTGGACTACACCAAAGAAATCCTAATCGGGGCTGATTTTTCAGGGCAGGATTTAACCGATTCGGAGTTTACCAAAGCGAATTTGCGCGACGGTAATTTGAGCCATACGAACTTGAGAGGCGTGAGATTTTTTGCGACGAACCTAGACCGAGCGAACTTAGAAGGGGCAGATTTGCGCGACTGTGTACTGGATTCAGCCCGATTAACCCGCGCCAACTTGACCAATGCCAATTTAGAAGGCGCATTTGCCGCAAATGCAAAATTTGAGGGCGCGATCATCGATGGAGCCGACTTTACCGATGTTCTGCTCAGACCCGATGCCCAAAAGATTCTGTGCTCTGTGGCAAAGGGAACGAATCCGACAACCGGACGCGACACCCGCGAAACGCTTTACTGTGACTGATTTTCTTTCGCTTGTCTCGCGGCAAGCCGCACTTGCCAAGCTCGAATTGCCATCGCTGTTCTCATCATTGGCGAGACGAATTCGTGACTTGCTGCGGTAGGTTCAGTTTGAGAGAGCGGATGATGGCTTAAACAAGGGCGCAAGCTATCTAAATGTGCTTCGAGTTCTAGCGCCCGAAATACCTCATCGGCGGACTTGAAGCGATCGCACGTCGAGGCTTGCAGCATTTTGTCGAGAATACGCCCAAAATAATCGCTGACTCTCACCAGTTTTCGCCACTGCAATTCCCCCGTATAAGCATCGTAGTCTTGTTCGGTGGGAACCCGTCCCCCCAACAGATACAAGCAGGTAATTCCGAGCGCATAAATATCGCTCGAATATACCGGACGCATGGCAACTTGTTCGGGCGG
Organism: Cyanobacteria bacterium FACHB-DQ100; assembly: GCA_014695195.1. Classification (NCBI taxonomy): domain Bacteria; kingdom Bacillati; phylum Cyanobacteriota; species Cyanobacteria bacterium FACHB-DQ100. The sequence goes on from JACJNW010000035.1 coordinate 91,964, forward strand.
CGCAAATCCGATCGTCCCTACAAATCGGGTGACAAGCGATCGAGAAGTCGGCTCAGATAATGAGATGCGCTCTTTTACCGCTCCAAAATCGATCAGCGCCCAACGTCCATCTTCTCGACAGCGCACGATATTTGAGGGCTTGATATCTCGGTGAATCACCCGCTGAGCGTGAACGTACTGCAACAACGGCAGAAACTCTTTCAGAAACTGTTTGACGGCTGCTTCTGTCCATACGCCGAATTTCTGCACATCTTGAGCGAGCGTCCGTCCCCGAATGAATTCTTGAGCGAGATAAAAGATGCCCTCGATCTCGAAATAATCCAGCAGTTGTGGAATTTGTGAATGGCTCCCCAACCGTGCTAACGTTTTCGCCTCTTGTTCAAATCGCTGACGGGCTTTTTTCAGAGCGGCGGGGTCGCGGACTTTGGGGCAAAGCTGCTTGATCACACAGTGAGGATGTCCCGGCAAGCGGGTATCCCGCGCCAGGTACGTTACACCAAAGCCACCTCGACCCAGCATCCGATCGATCAAATACCGATCGCGTAATAACCGATCGGACTGACTCAAATCGATCCGCTGCTGTGAAGAATCCGCGCCAAAGCTCATGTCGCACTACACCATCATGCAAACGCACAACTTGTTCCAGTTTAGAAGCGCTATTCCATATCCAATAAAATCTTCACACTAAAAATCGGTTATCGGTTTTATCCTGCCAAAAATCGGTGACATCATATCCAAGCGCTGACAGCATTTGACGCAACAAAGGCAGACTTAAGCCGATGACGTTGGTATGACAGCCCTCGATTTTTTCTACAAATAGCCCACCGCGACCCTCTAGCGCAAAACACCCTGCACAACTGAGCGGCTCTTTCGTTTCGACATAAGCCTCGATTTGTCGATCGCTAATGTCAGCAAAATATACCCGCGTCATCTGGGTTTGTACCAAGGGCGGATAAGGCATCAACGCGCCCTGAACGGTTGTGTAAGGCTGCAAAAACGCATGCCCTGTAAACAGCTCACCCAGATTGCCGCGCATCTTTTTCCATCGAGCGATCGCTTCGTCTGAATCTTTCGGCTTGCCGTGAATCTCGCCATCGATCGCCAAAATCGAATCACAGCCGAGAATGAGTCCGGGCGTGGTTGAAAAAAATCCAGACGGCAGTTCAGACTGCCTGGAAAAGAGCGACTGCATTGTCGATCGGGCTTTCCCTTCGGCAAGAACCTGCACCAATTTAGCCGGATCAGTAATCTGAATCTGTGACTCGTCAAAGTCACTCGGATACACCATCGCAGAAATTCCTGCCATCGCCAAGAGCCGACGACGAGCCGGAGATGCCGAAGCTAACACGAAGGGAACCACCATCGATCTAATCCACCATAAACGACTTCACCGACTTCGTGAGAATCGGAGCCATCTTCTCCCAGCGCTCCTCTGAGGTCGAAGCATTCAGCGTGTACAACTTGCTGCGATAGACGATCGCGTTGGCTAAGTTATGCCGCTTCTCCTGATTTGGCAAGGTGACTAGATATTCCAGCAGGTAATAGGTTCGATCGGCAATGTCGCGTGACTCGGCGCTGATTAGCTCCGCTGTGCGACCGGAATCAGGGGGCGCGATCGCGCTTTTACCCAACTGATACCCCACCTCGCTTGGTGTTCCCAATTCCGCTAGCTTTTTCTTACCCGGAACCGGATTAATCACCATACTGATATTTTCGGTTTGCACGATGATGTCATGAAACACCACATCTGGCCCGTTTGTCACTTTCACAGGTAGCCAGCCATTTGGATATAAAAATCGATAGCCATCGGTACTATCAATAAAGCTTTTCAGTCCACCCACGCCAGACACACAACCTTGTAGCCCTAGCGCCAGAACAACGAGCATCACCGCAATGATTCGTTTGAGCATCAAACCACTTCTCCACAAAACGTCTTACTCTGTCAAACCACGCACAAACGACGCGCTATCGGGCAGACAACATTTCTTATTCTCCCATTTTCGGGAGCGCGATCGTGCCGAGAAATTCAGAGGGAGTTGGAGAGAGTGAAGAAAACGCAGCACCCCTCTTCCCCTACTCCCCCTCCCCCTCCAACTCCCGATCAAATTTGGCAGAATGAATCAGCATCCAAAATGTCCGCTAAACTGTAAAACTGTTTGGGCAGAGCGTCTCTAGAATTGCAACTTCCCGCAAGTCTACGGAGGCACGAATTTAACTTCGGCTTCACAATTTGCTTGGCTCAGTAGATCATCCACAGATTTGTCGTGAGATTTCGGTAAAATGCTGGAACTTCGTAATTTGGGATACGCAATTCGTAGTGAGTGAAAGGAACTGTATATCAGTCGGAAGCGATCAAATTTAGAGGATTTCCACCTTCAGTCAGGTTGCTTCAATCAAACCCCCCATTACGAATAAATTAATAAGGAATGAGTGCCTCCGTGAATGTAATGCAGTTGAATAGCCCACCTGCTCCGCTACCGCCCCCCACGCCGATTATTCTCGATAGTCTGCCCGATCCGCCTGTTGCCGAGGGTGTATGTCCGCGTCGCACCCGGATGCAGATCGATTTGCTGCTGTTGGCGATCGAAGCGCTGGATTTAGCAGGATCAGAAGCAATTTTGGCGGTTGCCTCGGAGTTTGAACTGCGCGGAGTGCTGAAAAATCGGGTTACTCTGTGGCGGATGCGATCGACGAACCCATTCCGCCGTTACGCCCAACGCCGACCCTTGACGCTAGTGGAAGCGAAAGCATTAGTGGTGGTGACGTGCTACTTAGCCCGCCGCTTAACGGTGCTAATTCGGCAATTATTGCTGGCGTATCAGCAACTCAGCGAAAAGAATTTATCGATCGATCATCATTTTCGCTTATCAGAATATTTAGAGAGATTTCGCGCTCACTACCGCAGCCGCATGAATCCTCGACGCGCAGGCGTAATGGCTTACAGTTCCGATGAGAAGCTAAACGAACTGGCGCTGGATTTGTTAGAGCAGCTTTTATTCTGTACGGGGACTTCTGGAGTCCAACGATTGTGGATTAGTTTGTTTGACGGAGAAGTGCAATGACGAACGCGATGACGCTGCAACGCCAGTACAGCTTGCCAAATTGCACGTTAATTTTAGAAGGCTTGTCGGATACAACCGGATTTGCACAACCAGAAATTCGCCCGGTGATGTCGCTGCTGATTAATGCAGAATGTCATTTACCCGGACAAGACAAGCCACTTGTCGGCGGGCGCGAATTTTTTGAAAGTCTGGTGACGGCTGTGAGTTTGTACGCTCAAGAATTTTTGAGCGGTGTTCATTTACCCCGGCATACTTATAGCGATCGTCCCTCATTTATTCGCTTGGAGCGGATCGATCGTGCTCATCATCGCTTGATTGTCGAAAAAGATCCGAACCATCCCAACAGTGAAGAACGAGCGGTCGATTTAACGACCGTGCAGTTGTTTGATTTGGTTGAGGCGATCGATCAATTCGTCGCTGATACTCAAACGTTGCCGTATTGGTCGCTGAATCTTTCGCCCGTTCCGAAACGGTATGCGCGATCGGGTGAACCGTTCGCTAAACAAGTCGTTCCTGCCTCGATCGGGGTATCGGGACTGGCATTGGCGGCGATCGCGTTCTTCTCGTTGCCCACGATGCGGGTGAAAACGCCAGAATGCTTAACTCCTGGGGCATCCGATTGTCCGGGTGTCGTTGCAAACCCCCAAAGTCCGGGCGCAAGCCCGATCCCTAGCCCCGTTGCTTCTCCGACTGCTGCGGCATCTCCTAGCCCAACGGCATCTCCTAGCGCTGTGACATCTCCCAGCCCAACAGCTTCTCCGGATCTAGCACAGCTTGAAACTGCGCTGAATGCGGCTCCTCCGATTACCGATCCTCAAGAATTAAGATCGCTGAGCGATCGCTTGTCGGCTCAAATTCGGGACAGATGGAAAACGCAATCGGCTGTAACCGAGGAGTTAGCTTATCGCGTTGGCGTGGCTCGCACTGGAGATGTCGTTGGGTTTAAAGCCGAAAGCCCTGCAGCACTGGATAATGCCCGACGTACACCGCTGCTCGATTTGCTGTATTTACCCGCAGGTGGCAGTCCTCCATCATCGGAACCTCTGGCGCAATATCGCGTGGTCTTCAAGCCGCAAGGAAACTTTGAAGTCACGCCGATCGCGTCGCCCACATCCGCCACGCCTCCGAGTCCTGCGGCAAGTCCGACGACCAATACGACGATCGTTCCGAATCCAGCTTTAAGTCCCGCCGTTGCTGCAAATCCCGCGACGACTCAGACAGAACTGACCGACGAGTCGACCCTCGATAACTTGCAGCCCAAACTCTACGATACGATCAATCAAAATTGGAAAGGCAGACCTCCGTTTAATCAAGATCTCGTGTTTCGAGTTCGGATTAAACCGGACGGGACGATCGCTGGGTATGAACCCGACAACTCAGTAGCAGGTCAGTACGCCAAAGACACGCCGCTCCCACAGTTAGGGAAACAGATTGATCCGAATGCCCCTGCTGAACCTGCAGCATCGTTCAAGGTGGTGTTTAAGCCGAGTGGAGTTTTGCAAATTAACCCCTGGTACGGATCGAGATAAGCAAACTCTAATCCTGTTCAAAAGCTAAACTCGCTCCGGGTCGGGACGCGAGTGCGATACCATCGAATAACTCTGAGTTTGCTAAAGCACATTTTCATGGAGCAACAACTACTTCCCACAGAGGTTATTCTGAGCCATCCTCGTAAATCTCTGGGCAGTGTGCAACTCGACTGGTCGCCACAGCCCGGAGCCTATTTCGATTTGGAAGGTCAGACCTACGCTGTTCTGGAGCGTCGTCACCGCTATGAACTGAAGTCAGGGCGCTATCGCTTACACAAAGTGGCGCTGTATGTTCAAACCGCACAACGTCCGATCGAGCGCTCGCTCGTTGAAGGGCGCTGGGTGCTGGGTGATGCCACTTGCGAATATAATGCGCGATCAGAGATTATGCGCTGTGCGGTTAATCCTGATGGTCTCTGTGCAGGCTGTCGTCACTACCGCCCGCAGGATTAAGCGGTTCTCCGATCGCAATTCTGGTTCCGTTGGCAAAGTCCCAGCCGGATTGAGGTCGCTTACCTGCTAGTTGGACTTGCCGCAGCAGCAATGCGCCATTTCCGGTTTGAATCACTGCCCCCCAGTTTTTCACAACACTCACCACTTCACCGGGAGAGCGTGGCTCAAATGTAATCGTCTTTAACTCTTCAAACTCGCCCAAAAATTCTGGTTCAAGCGGAATCGTTTGCAGCACTTTCAGCGCAGAATCCCGGAATGAAGTTGTACAGCTTGGATAAAATCCGCGAATTTGATTGTGAAGCTCGATCGCGCTGCGCGACCAATCCAACTCATAATCGGGTTTCTTGATTAACGGTGCGTATGTTGCTTGATCGTTGTCTTGCGAAATCGGTTGGATTTCACCCTCAACCAGTTTTGGCAGGGTTTCAACGAGCAAATCTGCGCCGATCGTACTCAATCGAATGGCTAAATCCTGCGCGGAATCGAAGGGTGCGATCGGGGTCGTCGCTTTCAACAGCATCGCGCCCGTATCCATTCCCGCATCCATTAGCATTGTCGTAATTCCTGTTTCCGCTTCGCCGTAATACAGACACCACTGAATCGGAGCCGCACCCCGATATTTCGGCAAGATTGACCCGTGAACATTCACACAGCCGTATTTCGGCATATCGAGAATTTCCTGCGACAAAATTTGCCCGTACGCGACGACAACGAAAACATCGGCGTTGAGCGATCGCAAATTTTCCAGGGTTTCGGCATCTTTCTTCACGCTTTTGGGTTGCCAAACGGGAATCTGATGCGTCTGTGCCACGGATTTCACCGGACTTGGAGATAATTCATTGCCGCGTCCGCGTCGTTTATCTGGTTGTGTAACTACAGCAACGACCTCGAACTCTGCCACTTCTAAGAGCGCTTCCAACGTCGGCACAGCAAACTGAGGGGTTCCAAAAAATACAATTTTCATCAATCTAACTCTCGCTCCTGGCAGACGTTCTACACTTATTCAAGCTGATATTTTGAACCTATGAAGCCGAGATTTGCAACGATCGAAACCTGGCAGCAGGCAGAACTCTTGATGCAGCCTGCCTTCATTCGCCTGATTGACAATTTACGCAAACAACTCGATACCTCAACTTGGCGAGGGCAATACCGCGATGTCCAAGTGTGGGCAGACGACATTCCCGACGAAACCAAACAGACGGTGCTTCAGCTTCAGCAGCAACTCGAAACTGCTCTCCCAGAAAAAGCTGCAGAAATTCAGGAAACACTAGTGCATTTGCCCTCGCCGTATCCGGGGTATGAACTGTGTTTAGAGAAGGACGATCGACAAGTCAATATTGATCTATGGGCGTTATGCTATCGAATTTGCTTTCGATCGGAGAACGGCGAATGGCGGGATGATTTTCCGGTTGAAATCGATATGACTCTGTTTGATCCGACAGGCGAAGTGGATTGGAATCTTTTAGAGGACAAAACGAAGCGAATTGTTGAGCAGGTGTTTGAGAATCTACCGCAGGAGTAGTGCTCTACAGCTTTTTAACCGCGATCGGACTTCACAATTAGCTGGTTACTGTCTCATCTTTCGCTCGATCTCCGTAGAATCCGGGGTTTCTTGCGCCGCACTGCGCCGTCCAAAAAATCGTCGAGTATAATCCCAAACACGCATAGCGGTAGGACTCTCAGATCTTGATTTGAGGCTCGATCGCCCCATGCGTAATGCAAGGCTAACTTTTGTTCACTTTATTTTGATCCTTCTGTTGGATGTCTAGCAATTCTTATACTTGACAAGCCTTTGAATCCAAAGCTATGCCTCAAACCATCAGCGGCGCTCAAAACCAATCCTCACAGGCGACTTCCGCACAGCCTTCAACGAATTCTCATGGGCTGATGCCAGCACCTGTCCAGGTCGATACCTACGCCGATCGATTAATGGATGACTTGTTTGAGGATGTGGAAGACCTCTTATCGGGCAGCGTCCCTCCTCCTGAATCGTCCAAAGCAAGACCCAAGCCCGCGCTCGACCTTCCGCGTCCCGTTGTGGCATCTCTGGCACCGCTCGTTGCCCAGCCACAACTCCCACAATGGACTTCTCCTGCCGTTGTGCCAAAAACTGGCAATCAAATTGCCGAGAAAGCCATCAGGCGTAACTCCCGCTTTCCCAAGTTCGTTGCGATCGTCTTTGGACTGTCGGCACTTTCTGCGGCTTCCGCGTGGCTGATTCAGCGTGGAACCATGCAGCGACTTTTTGCCGTGGCAACGCGAGAACCAGCGGTAGTCGCGTCTGTACCGAAAGCGATGTCGATCGATGCGAACGCTCAGTTTGCCCAATACATGAAACGGTCACTGGAAAACATCGATCGCAAAGCCAACCTTAAGACTCCAACCGCGATTCCAGTCGCTTTAAATAGCAGCTTACCGACGACTTCGATGCCTGGAACCGCACGATCGAATGCTGAATCAAATAAGCTGCCAGTCGTGGTGAATGTTCCTCCGCTCCCTTCGCCGATGCCCGTTGCAACCGCTCTGAGTAAGAGTCCGCAAGAGCTGAATCAAGTGCTCACGCGCTTAACTTCGGTTTTGGAGCGATTGTCGATCAATCCGGCTCCTCGGTCTGCCATGTCTGCGGCTCCGATCGCGATCCAGCCTGCTCAGGCAGTGTCTAGCGAACCGCAACGGATCTTGCGCGGCATTGCGATCGCGTCTGATCCGAGCCAATCTGCGATTCTGTTTGAAATGAATGGCGTGACTCAGCGCTATTACATCGGAGAAAGCGTCGGGTCGAGTGGTTGGAGCGTGGTGGATATTTCGAGTAATTATGTGAGTGTGCGGCGTAACGGTGAGGTTCGATCGATCTCCATGGGTCAAAAACTCTAGAATAAAGAGCAAGGATGAAGAGCGTTCTTCATCCTTCAGCCTTTCTTGGAGTTGCTTATGGGATTGTTCGACGATTTAGGACGCTTTCTAGAAACGCGGATTGACGAATTTTTGAAGGACAATCCGCAGCTTGAACTTCAGGCATTAGAAGAAAAGCTGTATCAGCAAGAACAAGAAACGCGCCGACTGCTAGCAGATCTGCGGCTGCGAGAAAAGCAGGTGGAATCTGAGATTTTAACCACGGCTCAGGAGATTCAGCGCTGGCACGTTCGGATTGAGAAGGCGCGATCGGCAGGACGAAAGGATTTAGCAGAACCTGCTGAATCACATGAAGCTTCTCTGCTGCGCGAGGGCAACCAGAAATGGGGACAAATGCAGGTGCTCAAGGAAAGAATTCAGCAAACCGAAGAACTCCAGCGCAAAATTCAGATTCGCCGTCAGGAAGTGCAATCGGAATTGCGGCAGGTGAAATCGGCTCAAGCGGCTCAAGTAGAACAACGCTGGGCGGTTGATGGCTGGAATCAAAGCTTTACTGAAACTGAGAAATCGACTGATCCACTAGAGCAAAAATTCCGGCAGTGGGAGACTCAAGAAGAACTCAACGAAATGAAGCGCAATATGGGCAAATAAAAGATTTCTGCACAGTCGGATTAATTCCGTGAAATGCCTGTACAGTGATGCTGCTACTGCTTCATGTACAGGATTTTTTCTATGACGTATTGCCTTGGAATTCTGACCCAAACAGGTTTAGTCATGGCAGCAGACTCGCGCACTAATGCGGGAGTGGACTATATTTCGACCTATCGGAAACTGTTTGATTTTTCGATCGAAGGCGATCGCGCATTGTTCTTCTGCACGTCTGGAAATCTTTCTGTCACTCAGTCAGTTCTGGCTCTAATGCGGCAGGCGATCGCTGCCAAGTCAGACATTAACCTACACACGCTGCCGAGCTTGTATGAGATTGCCCGTTATGTGGGTGGAATCATGCGACAAGTGCAAGATGAGAATCGTCCGTGGCTAGAAAAAGACGGCATTGATTATCAATCAACCATTTTGCTCGGTGGTCAAATTCGCGGGACTGCACCTGAACTGTTTATGATTTACAGCCAAGGCAATTTCATCCAAGCCTCTAAAGAAAAGCCCTTTTTGCAGATTGGTGAAGCGAAATATGGCAAACCGATTCTCGATCGCGTGTTGTCCTTTCACACTCCGATCGAGGCTGCGGCGAAGTGTGCGCTGTTGTCGATCGATTCCACGATGATCTCTAACATCTCAGTAGGCCCGCCAATTAACTTAGTGATGTACGAAGCGGATAGTTTCAAAGTTCGACATCAGCTTTGTTTGAACATTGATGCGCCTTATTTGACTCAAATTCGCAAACAGTGGGAACGGTGCTTGAACGAAGCATTTGAGCAGATGCCGAACATTGATTGGGAGCATTATTTGAGTCGTGGATCAGAGCCGCTGAATTTGTAAGGTATAGTTCATTGTTGTTTGTACTCCTCCCGATCGTGTGACTTTGCCGACAATCGGAGCCGCATACTCAGGAAGGGCACTGGCTGCGAGTGCGATGTGTCGATCACTCACCACTAATCCGTGTGTCGGATCATATCCGCGCCACCCTGCACCCGGAAGATACACTTCTGCCCAAGCGTGAAGATGTCGATCGGGATGTTCGGGATCACCTTCTTGATAGCCGCTCACAAATCGTGCTGCCAGTCCAATCGATCGACAGACTTCCATGAATAACATGGTTAAATCTCGACAAGATCCCTGTTTCTGCGTCCAAGTGAGTCCAGCAGGATAAGGATTGCCTGTTTCCCGAGTCCTATACTGACAGCTTGTATAAATCCTCTGATTTAGTTCATTCAGAAACTGAGTCACACTGTTTCCTGAAGCTTCTGCTATTTCGTAAGCGAGTTGAAGTGCAACACTATCTGTTGAACCCACATAAGGTTGAAGTTGTTTCAATAGTGAAGTGGGATAGTCGATCGGAAGCGCGATCGCCCAAGGTTCCAGCAGGTAGTTAAACGGGTTTGATTGCTGGGTCAGAGTTTGCGAGAGAACTTGAACATTGAGCGAGGTGGTTAGTTCAGGAGAAAACCAGACTTTGATGAATGTGTTGCCGTCGAGATCGGTGAGTTCGGATTGTGCGATCGGGATCGGTGTAACTTGCAGCGAGAACATTGTAAGCGTTTGCCAGCTATCCGATCGGGGTCGCAATCGAATTAAATGCGGCTGCAAAGTTACAGGGTCGCTGTAAGTGTAAGTTGTGGCATGAGAGATTTGATACAGCACTATCTGTGTTCCGCTAACCAATGTTCTAAATCAGACAGATTTGTGAAACCCAACAGCGTTTCGCTAAGTTCTTCTAAATTCAGTCCCACATTGCCCGAATCTCCAATTGACTTAAGTTTGCGAACTTGTACATCATTATAGAGGTGACGATATCAATGAGGTTTGCTTTTTCTTTGGCGATCGCGTGTAAAATCGGGCGATCGATGTGAATCCTAACAGTAGTGATTTGGACAAAGGTGATGAATCCGAACAAAGGCAAGGTGCTGCTTGCGCTATCGTTAGTGGTTTCAGGATTGGTGGGAGTAGGGCTTGCTCTGAAACAATCACCGCCGCGTATGGCTGTGTTTGAAGCGCCACCGACAAAGATAGAGCCGATCGCAAAACCCATTCAGAAGACACCAGCACAAAGTCGATCTCAAGACATCACCAGTCAATTAGAGCAATCGAATGCGGCTCAACTGCTCAAACAGCTTTCTAAGGAAGCAGATACTAAAGTGCAAGACTCAAAAAGTACGATCGCGGGCTTCATCCAGCAGAAGACCATAGAACAGCGTGATCATCTGAAGCAGAGTGTGGTTGGTGCGCTCCGCGAAGCCATTACAGGAGAAGTGACTCAGCGATCGAGCGTGCTTTCGGATGAGTTCAAAGGCATTAAGCTATCTGCTGATCAAGCCGCTCAAGTTGAGAAAGCACATCGCCAGATGCAGACCGAAATCGTTCAACAATTGAAAAATAATCCTCGGTTAGTCAATCAACTCAAAGCAGACTTACAAGCAGGACGATTGAACCAAACGCTCTCACAATCTTTGAGTAACTACAAAGATGCAGTTGCACAAGTCCTCACACCGGAACAACAACAGAAATGGCAAAAAAACTTTGATCTAAGCAAGATTCTTAAGTAGGACGATGACTTAATCAGTAAAGAAAGCTCGAATCGCGGATAAATTCGCTCGAATCCTCACTCGCGTTCCGATTTCTAGGGCAGGTTTGATGGCGCTTAACGCTTGCAAACGGTTTCCAGAACTAAATTGAATGCAATAGCGATGCTCCCGTCCTAAAAACTGTCGATCGACCACGACGATCGCACCGTTCGCATCAGGTTCTAAACGAATATCTTCCTGCCGAATCATCAAATCTGCTTGATCTGAGATCGGATCACTTAGATGGTTAAGAACGATTGTTCCGATCTCAGTTTTCCAGCCTTTGCTATCAAAAGTTGCAGGTAAAAAATTCCCCTGCGTGACAAACTCAGCAACATATCGCGTAGCAGGCTCACTATAAAGCGCTTCAGGAGTAGCTAACTGCTCAATCCGCCCTTGGTTCATCACGGCAACACGATCGGAAATTGATAATGCTTCTTCTTGATCGTGGGTAACAAAAATTGCAGTTGTTCCCACTGTTTTGATAATTGAGCGGATTTCTTGACGCAGGTGCGATCGCACTTGCACATCTAAATTGCTCAAAGGCTCATCGAGCAAAATTAGAGCGGGCTGAGGCGCTAACGCTCTCGCAAGGGCGACCCGCTGCTGCTGTCCTCCAGAAAGCTCGTGCGGATAGCGCTTTTCTAAGCCAGACAGTCCAACTTGAGCGATCGCGTCGGCAATCAGCTTTTTGGCTTCCTTAGAAGGATAGCTCGATCTCTTTCGACGAGATTTTTTTAACCCAAAGCCCACATTCTCTGCCAAGGTCAGATGCGGAAACAGCGCATAGTCCTGAAACACCATCCCAATATCGCGCTGTTCGGGGGGGAGCCATCGCTTTGCGCCTGCGACTTCCTGCCCTGCAAGCTCGATACTGCCGGATTGAGGACGCTCAAATCCGGCAATTAATCGCAATAACGTTGTTTTCCCACAGCCAGAAGCACCCAAGAGGCTCAATAGCTCTCCCTGCCGCAGTTTCAGAGATACTGCATCAACCACAGGAGTATCAGAAAACCGTTTTGAAACGTTGTCAAGTTGCAGGAGAATGGATTCAAGCATTTTTGATGATGTCGAGCTTATTGAGACTTATCATCAACAATTTTGGAACCACAGTAAAGTAGTTTGAAGAATTTGTTCAAAACTGTATGCAGATTTCATCGGAGAAAAAGACGGGGCTGAGTGGCTGGACAATGTTGGTGATGGCGATCGCTTTATTAATCGCACTTCCAATTATTTCAGTTTTAAGTGGATTGTTCGCAGATGCGCGATCAGTTTGGCAACATCTAGCCGAAACGGTGTTGTCAACTTATGTGATCAATTCCCTGTTGTTAATGGTTTGGGTTGCACTCGGAGTCGGTGTAATTGGAACTGGAACCGCTTGGCTGGTGACGATGTGCCGTTTTCCGGGAAGTCGGATTTTAACGTGGGCATTGTTGCTACCGTTAGCTGCTCCAGCGTACATCTTGGCGTACACCTATACCGATCTGCTTGATTATTACGGAATTGTGCAGATGAGTTTGCGATCGTGGTTCGGTTGGAAAACAATGCAGGATTACTGGTTTCCGAATGTGCGATCGCTCTGGGGTGCTGCATTGATGCTCGTTCTGGTGCTGTATCCGTATGTGTATTTGTTGGCGCGATCGGCATTTCTTTCACAGTCGGTTTGTACGATCGAAGCAAGTCGGAGTCTCGGTTGTAGCCCTTGGCAAAGCTTTAGAAAAGTAGCATTACCGTTAGCGCGTCCCGCGATCGTAGCGGGATTGTCGCTTGCATTGATGGAAACGCTGAATGACTATGCAACCGTACAGTTTTTTGAGGTGAGTACCTTTACAACTGGAATTTATCGTACTTGGTTTGGCATGGGTGAAAGACTGGCTGCGACTCAGTTATCTGCGTTTTTGTTGATGTTTATTTTTGCTCTGATTCTGTTAGAACAGCTCTCACGCGGACGGGGAAAATACTATCAGTCGAGTGGATCACAGTCGATTCAGAAATACCAGCTTCGAGGCTTGAGGGCGATCGCAGCTTTGCTGTTCTGTTTAGTGCCCTTATTGCTAGGCTTCTTTGTTCCTGGAGGATTTTTATTAAAAATGACTTTGGACAATTGGGAGCAAGCCTTTGATCAGCGATTTTGGGACTTTGCTAGCAATAGTTTAATTGTCTCAGGGTTAGCGGCAGGAGTTGCAATCGTCATCGGCATCATTCTGGCGTATGGATTGCGCTTGAATCGATCGATCACGATGCGGATTGCAGCTTACGTTGCTTCAATGGGCTATGCGGTGCCAGGATCAGTGATTGCGGTTGGAGTTTTAGTGCCGTTTGGATTGTTCGATAATGCGATCGATAGCTGGATGCGATCGACCTTCAACATTTCGACTGGATTATTACTCAGTGGAACTATCTTTGCGCTCATCTTTGCTTATTTGGTGAGATTCCTAGCCTTGTCCTTTAATAGCATCGAAGCAAGTTTGACGAACATTAAACCGAGCTTAGATGATGCGTCTCGGAGTTTAGGATTTGGAGCAACGAATACACTGTTCCGCATTCACATCCCGCTATTGTGGAAAGGCGTTCTGGCGGCTGCAATTTTAGTGTTTGTCGATGTCATGAAGGAACTTTCTGCAACCTTGATTATCCGACCGTTTAACTTTGATACATTAGCGGTTCACGTCTACAACCTCGCCTCCGATGAACGATTGGCAGAAGCTTCTGGATCAGCACTGGCGATCGTGCTAGTTGGTTTAATTCCGGTGATGCTGCTGAGTTGGCAAATGGAGAAAAGGTAAGATAATGCGAGTTCAACGGGAAGGATTCGCTTCGATGCTGTATCTGGGTCGTCCCCTAAATTCCCCATGAGTGCAGGGCAGATCGGCAGTCTTACATTTGATTAGACTTCTGATTAGGCTTCTCTACTTCCCGATTAAGCAATGATGCAACCCTCTGAAAACCAACGTTCCTACACAGCAAATTTATTCACCTATTGTCTGATTGCTTTCGGCTGGTCTTGGCTCTGTTGGCTCTGCGCGAATCTTTGTGCGAATCTTGTTTTACCCTTTGCAGAAGTTGCCGCAACGGTCTTAGGGATTTTAGCCAGTTTTGGGCCTTCTCTAGCCGCGATCGTTTTATCTGCTTTGCGATCATCGAGAATTCGTGCATTTTTAACGCAGTCCTGCCATTGGCGCGTCAGTTGGATACCAAGATTGATACCACTGTTGCATCTGATTGATGTCATCTGTTTGAGTTTTAATCACCGATGTAGCTAAATCCCGAAGTTCAGGATGCTGGGGATTTGACAGTAACATTTGTGCCATCATGACTGCCATTTGATGGTGCGGAATCATCTCTTCTAGAAAAGCTCGATCGAAGTCTTTTGCAGATTGTAGCGCTGCAAGATCGCTTCGCATCCTCATCATTCCTTGGTGTCTCATACTAGAATTATGAACACCAGACTGCCATGCAGGAACCTCCGTTCCGTACCACTGCTTGTACCAGGTTCTCATCTGCTCAATTTCGCGGGTTTGAGTGGTTTGAATGGTGCTTGCTAACGTTTTAAGCTCAGGATGCGTTGCGCGCTGTAGAGCTAACTTAGACATCTCTACAGCATCTTCATGATGCGGAATCATCATTACAATAAAGTGCTGATCAGCTTGCCCGTGTCTTCTGAGTTCTAAGGGAGTAGGTGTCGAACGATCGGGAGTTGCTGAATTTAAGTCAGTCTGAGAGGGCTGACTGCTAGAAAAAGTTGGAGCCGTTGGCTTAGCGGTCAGCAGAATCAAGGCGGCAATAATGCTTCCGGCTAGAACACCAGCAAGACTATAAAAAATAATCGGTTGGCGATGAATCATAATTCCTCCTCTATTAGGAGATGGAAGCGATTTTTAGAGTGCGGGCACTGAGGAATTGTGAAGCGAAAGTATTCCCCGATGCTTTACTCTTAGTTTAACTTGTTTGCTCAGGGTCAAGTCTTGAAAAGAGCGATCGAATTTTTCCTTGAGGTGCCTTACTAAATGACGTACTCTCAGGAAAGATAAATAGCAAATTACATCTGAAGCGGCATCTCTCATGATAGCTAAGCGCATTTTGATGATCGACGATGATTCCTTAATTCGAGAAGTGACCCAAATTTGTCTAGAAACGGTTGCAGGCTGGGAAGTGACAACTGCTGGCTCCGGACAAGAAGGATTAGCCAAGGCTGAGACAACGCAGCCAGACGCGATTTTACTCGACGTGATGATGCCTGACATGGATGGAATTTCAACCTTTCAGAAATTACAGTCCAACCCTATAACTCAGTCTATTCCAGTAATTTTGCTCAGCGCAAAAGTCCTACCAGACGAGCGTTCCTCTTACGAAAAGATGGGATTTAAGGCTGTAATCGTCAAGCCCTTCGAGCCAGTCCACTTATCAGCCGAAATTGCTCAAGTGCTAGGCTGGGACACTCCAAGAGTTTGAGGGCGTTAGCGTGGCTTCACAGACAGGCTCTGATTCAAGCTCTGATTATAGACAAAAGCTTGACTATCCTCACAACTTCCTCAGATTGCTTAATTAAGATGAGCACATTGCAAATGGGTGAAAACAATGTTTCAAAAAATTCTCGCTGTTCTCGACCCTACTCAATCCTGTCATTGTGTTCTGACTACGGCTCTTAGTTACGCCAGAGCAAATCAAGCTCAGATCCGTCTGATAACTTCATCTGAAGATAAGCTTCTAATCGAGGCTGGGAGTGATGCTTACATCGACATCGCTCAGCTTGTAGAACAAACAGATCAAGCCTTAGTTGAAGCAGCTCAGCTTTGGAATGCGGATCTTATTGTTACGGCTCGCGCTTTGAATCCAGAGTTGCAGCGAACATTGCCTTGCTCGGTTTTGATCGTGCGGCAAGACGATCAAACGATTTCAATCACCATGCAGTTAAAACCGCTAGCTCCCAACTTAGAAGTACGTAGCCATCTAGAAAGACTCCTCGCTCTCACTCCCAGTTTGTAACTTGAACTGACGCAATCTCTTTGTCGATTTGTAACTGTTCCACACCAGGAGAATGCTAACCTTTTAAACTTGGCAATGAGGAATAATACAGTCGAGAAGATGTTCTATGAGAATTCTAGTCATCGAAGACGACAGGTTGACCGCAGAGACGCTCGCGACCATTCTCACTGCTCATCACTACGCGATCGAAGTTGCAACAACCGGAAAAGCAGGACTCGCCCTGCTTAATAGCTTTGAATATGACTTACTAATTCTAGATATAGGACTACCTGATCTCGACGGCATCGAAGTTTGTCGGCGTATCCGCTCAATTCCAGCCCAACTCCCGATTCTGCTCCTAACTGCTTATCAGAGCTATCACGATCGAGCGCTTGGGCTTGATGCAGGCGCGGATGATTACTTGGTCAAGCCCTTCGATGAGGAGGAGCTAATGGCACGAATTCGCGCCCTGCTTAGACGAGGGAATGCTGCATCCTCACCGCTCCTAGAATGGAACGACCTTCAACTCGATCCGAGTACCTGTGAAGTTCAGTATCGATCGCATCCCCTCATCCTTACGCCTAAAGAATATGCACTGCTTGAACTCTTTCTGCGTAACGGACGGCGCGTTTTTAGCTGCGGTAGTATCATCGAACACTTATGGGCATTTGAAGATGCACCCAGTGAAGAAGCGGTCAGAACACACATTAAAGGATTGCGGCAAAAGCTTAAGTCCGCAGGTGCACCCCCTGATTTTATCGAAACAGTATATGGAATAGGCTATCGATTGAAGCCAATCAGTTCAGTTCCTACTGATGCTCGATCGGTAAAACAGGAGCTTCGATCGAAACTGAGTACAATCTGGCACCATCACAAAGATCAAGTCACTCAGCAAATTGCCATCATTGAGAAGTCGGTGCATCAGGCAAATGCGAGAGTACAGCCGCAAGCGATTCAGCAAGCTCATTCACTCATAGGATCACTCGGATCACTGGGTTTTTCAGAAGGATCGCAAATTGCACGCCAGATTGAATCGATTCTAGCGAAACCATCCCTGAACGCCAAAAGCTTAAAGCAATTGAAGGAACTGATCTCAACTTTGCGCCGAGTGATTGATCTTCCTGCTTCTACAACTGATCAAACCTGCGCGGAATCGCGTACAGATCTACCTAAAGCAACCATACCCCAGCCCCTCATCTTGATCGTCTCGCGTGATCCTAGTTTTATTAACCCAATTGAAAGAGAGATGTGCGTCTGGAACTATCAAAACGCGATCGCATCAACTCCTAAATCCGTCATTAAGCTTTGTGAGAATGAATCCCCCAGCCTTGTCCTGCTTGATCTCGAATGCTTTGACTCGTTAAACACTGGACTAGAATTGCTTTCATCTTTTCAGCACCATTCCCCTGTAATTCCGGCGATCGTATTTACGGCTCGAAATGACTTTACTGAGCGTTTAGAAGTGGTTCGACGAGGCGGACGACTTCTGCTTCCAAGATCAACCACAGGAGCACAAACTCTAGAAGCAATTCATCAAGTCATTCCAAAAACTCCACACCCTTCAGCAAGGATTTTAATAGTAGACGATGATATTGCTCTATTAGAGGTCTTAGTTAAACGATTAAGCCTATCGGGCTTAAATGTATTCACTTTGAATAATTCCCACTGCCTTTGTGAAGCCCTAGAAACCATTGCACCAGATGTGTTAATACTCGATCTTGAGTTCTCGGATGTGAATGGAATTGAGCTATGCCAGGTCGTTCGTAATGACTGGCGCTGGCTTCATCTCCCTATAATTATACTGGCAACACAGTCGCGCTCTGATGCAATCGCGCCAGCCTTTACTGCTGGAGCTGATGATTTCGTTAGCAAGCCAATCCTTGAATCAGAGTTAGTAGCACGTCTATTCAACCAATTAGAACGAGTAAAATTGCTGCGACAGCTCACAGAAACTGATTGGCTTACAGGCGCTGCAAACCGACAAAAATCGACACAAAGCCTAGAGGCATTTTTACGATCGTCAGACTGTAATAATCAACCGACTGCGCTTGCAGTAATTGACATCGATCGCTTACGAGATGTGAATGCTCAATACGGTTATACAGCAGGAGATTCCGTGCTGCGGCAGTTTGCTATTTTGCTCCAACAATCTTTCTGCGACGAGGATATTGTTGCTCGCTGGGGCGGCGAAGAATTTGTCGTTGGAATGTATGGCATGACGCGAGAAGACGGTGTACAGCGCTTGATTCGAGTGCTAGAACGCATCAATCAGCAAGCAATGCTAACCGACACTGGGGAAGCCTTGCAAGTGACCTTCAGTGCAGGAGTTGCACAGTATCCCGCTGACGGCAAAGACTTAAGGACTCTGTATCGTGTTGCAAATTTGGCACTCCGTCAAGCAAAACGATTGCAGCAAGAAGCGCATCCCTATGGTTCAATTCTTCCCGCAGAATCCGAACTTTTGCTGAAATCCTGATCGCTTTGTACTTCTGTCGAGTTTCTTATTGCTTTTTCATCTTGGTAGTGGTCTAGACCTGGAGATGCCTTTCGTTGCAATGCTGATTGTTGATAGGTTCTGTTAACTTGCTCCACAGGTCAGCCCATTACCGAAAGATGACTGGTTCTCGTTAGAGGGTATTATTGCCTTGAATCAGACGTATCCATTAGACATACATATCCATTAACTTGGACGGAGCTTCTCAATCTCAGATCTCAGCTTGGTTAGATCGGTAAAGCGATCGCACACATTAATCAAGCTCTCACTCACCATTGTCGGTAAGCTGACAACTTCAACTTGAACACCCCGATACGACACATGGTTCACTGCATAAGTTAAATCTCCAGTGCCACTCAGTAATACGATCGTGTCGCAGTGTTCGGAAAGCGTCAGCATATCAACCGCCATTTCAATGTTGAGATCTGCTTTTTTAGAGCCATCGGGATATTGAATTAAGTCTTTAGCGATAACTCGATAGCCATTATGGCGCATCCAGAGCAGAAAGCGCTGCTGTTTTTCATTCGCTCGATCGACTCCAGTGTAGAAATAGGCGCGAATCAGCGATCGACCTTTGGTTAAACAGTGCAACAGTCGGGTATAGTCAATCTCGACCCCAAGCTGCATCGCTGCATAAAACAAGTTTGCGCCATCGATAAAAACAACGATTCGTTCAGATTGAGCGGTTCCAGGTTGGTTAACGCTTGGAAGCGGTGAACTGGCTTGCGTAGAGGCTTGGGTTGATCGTGAAACTAATTGCATCGGAACCACTCCTAGAACATAGAGAGCTAGTCAATCAGCATCAAGAACATAAAACTCTGCCTCGGTCTTCCAAAGCTGAGAGCGTCTACAAGCCCAAAAGAGTAGCGCAGTCTTGCAGGCGGCTTAATTCTTTTTATATTCCTTAACACTTTCCTTAGATTTAACCCGATTTCTCTTGAAGGGGCTAAACCAGTTTAGAAAATTATACAAAACTTAGTTTTCGGTAGGAAAAATAGGAGCGATCGCATACTCAACAGCGAAAGTATACGAATTTATCGTCAAAATTATTCCTGTTGAAGCTCGATTCCACCCTGAATCAACCTAGATCTGAAGCTGCAACCCAGTGCGAGTAGATTGCAGAAGCAGATGATCGCAAACAAAATCAGCCTCGATCTCAGCCTGTTTCTCAGGGCAGAAGCAATTGAATTTTAGATAGCAGTAGAATTTGCACCACTATTGCTGAGGATAAGACGGTGCCGCAAAATCTTGAACTTTTACAAGTCCCTGCCATCACGCTCGAAACTGTAGAGATTGAGGTCGTGATTCGACCCGATTTAGGCGCACGAATCGATCGCTTACTCGACAAACGCACCGGGCACGATTGGATCTGGCACCCGCCGCACTATGACTCTACGCAAACTAGAACGATCGCGCTTGGCGAATCCTTCGATCGGCATTGGACAGGGGGCTGGGATGAAATCTTCCCAAACGATGCAGCAGGAGAGTTCCAAGGACGGCAATTGGTGGATCACGGAGAGTTTTGGTCAGGGTCTTGGACTGTCTTAGAACATAAGCCGGACTGCCTCACGCTCGGCTTAACTTGTCATACAGTTCCGGTTCAAGTTCAAAAAACGATCCGTGTCGAAAAGGCTGAGATTCAACTAGGCTACGAATTCAAGAATCTTTCGGATCAGCCCGTTTCATTTTTGTTCAAACAACATGCAGCGATCGCGATCAAGGCAGGCGACGAAATTATCTTACCCGATTGCGATATCGAGCCCGTCGTGCTCGACTTTAGCCGCATTATTGGACAGCCCGGAAAAACAAGATTTCCCACTGCGCTCGATAAAAACGGTGAAGTGGTTTATCTTCATCAAGCTCCGGCGCGATCGTCGCAGCTCCAGGAGTTTTACTACAGTTCTGGATTATCGATCGGGCAATGTGGCGTGAGAAATCCGCAATCGTGCTCCAGTCTGATGATGAATTTTAGTTTGAATGATTTTCCTTATGTTTGGATGTTCCAAAGCTACGGCGGCTGGAACGATTATTACGTACTTGTGATGGAGCCTTGTACAACGATGCCGTATGACCTAGAAATTGCAGAACGCAATGGCACGATCGCAACTTTAGAACCCTATCAAATCCAATATCGTCAACTGAAAGTGAAACTCGAGCGCGATTAAAAAGAAAATCGGGAATGACAAACGAACCCATTCCCGACTCCCCATTCCTTATTCAATATCGTCGTGAGCAAAGCGGTTGTAAAGGAAGTCTAGCGCTTGGTTCCGCAAATCGTAGTAGAGCGGATCTTCCATCACTTGAGCACGATCGCGAGGACGAACAAACGGAATCGTGAGGATTTCTCCGATCGTTGCTTCGGGGCCATTCGTCATCATTACTAGACGATCCGCGAGGAACAACGCTTCGTCGATATCGTGCGTTACCATCAGCACGGTACAACCATGATCCAAGCAGATCTTTGCGAGTTCTTCCTGCAATTCTTCTTTGGTAATTGCGTCCAATGCTCCAAATGGCTCATCGAGAACCAGCACTTCAGGACGGAGCGACAAGGCACGAGCGATCGCAACGCGCTGTCTCATCCCACCTGACATCTGAGGCGGCTTTTTCTGCGCGGCTTCCGCCAAACCCACCATCGCCAAGTGCTCGTTCACGATCGTGGTTTTCTCAGAGTTCGATTTTTGTGGGAAAACGGAATCGATCGCCAAATAAACATTCTCAAACGCAGTCAACCAGGGAAGCAGCGCATAGTTTTGGAACACCATCATGCGATCGGGGCCTGGTTTTTCAACCAGTTTCCCTTTCAGTCTCACTTCGCCTTCAGTCGGAGTCACAAACCCAGAAACCGTGTTCAGCATCGTGGACTTACCGCAACCAGAGTGACCGATCACACAGATAAACTCACCCTGCTTCACGTCAAGATGAATATCTTTAATGATCGTTTGAGGCCCGGTACGAGTGTTATAGACCTTAACGACATTCTTTAAAGTAAGAAACGGTTGGGTCAACGATGATTGAACAGAAGTAATGGTACCTGATTCTGTTGTGTTCATGGCAATGGGGAGATTCATAGAGATGAAGCTGTGAGGTTATGAATGTGGACATTGGCGAGAATCAGGGGCATTCGCAATGCCCCAATTCAACCTAAGCAGTGGCTCTTGCGGGTTGCAGAGCAATCTCTGCCATTGTGTAGTCCCGCCTGATCGCTAAGCTGTTGAGGTAAGCGATCGGGTCTTCCGCATTGAAGGGAACGCCATCAAACAATTCGATTTTGTTGCGGGCGTAGCTCAGTTCTGCCAGACCCAACTCCCGCGCTGCTGTACTAAACACATCGACGCGGCAGGTTTTTTCCAATACTTCCACCCAGTTGCGCGGCAGAGGAATGTCACCCCATCGCGCCATCTGCGTCATGATCCAGAGATGCTCAGTCCGGCTCGGACGGTTCGCGCCTTCGCCGAAGAAGAGATGATGGGCTGGATCAGAAGTTCCTAACCCTAGCTGAATATACTCTACCTGAGTTGCAACATATTCTTTACGCGACAGGATTTGACGAATCTCGGTCGTGTTTTCTGGATTGGCACAGTAGCGGCAGGCTTCGAGTAACGCTTTCACCAGGGCAATGTGCGTATTCGGGTATTTTGCTGCCCATTCTTCACGCACACCGAGAACTTTACCGACGTGACCGCGCCAGATATCGATATCCGATGCGATCGTGGTGCCAACGCCTTCGCGCTCTGCCCTGAGGTTCCACGGGTCGCCGACGCAGAATCCATCGATCGTGCCTGCTTTTAAGTCCACTACCATTTGCGCGGGGGGAATGATTTGCAGATGCACTTGGTGATCGGGGTCGATTCCGGCAGAAGCTAACCAGTAGCGGAGCAGCAGATTGTGCATCGAGGAGGGATGAACCACGCCGAAGCGGTGTGGATTTTCGGGAGAGCGCTCAACCATTGCTTTGAAGCTTTCCAAGGAATCCACGCCTTGTTCTTGGAAGCGGCGATCGAGGGTGATGCCATTCCCATTACGGGTCATTGTTAATGACGTAACTACTGTGGGGTTATCATTGCGCTCATTGCCACCGAGTGTAATCCACAGAGGCATTCCAGCAGGCATCTGAGCCGCATCTAAGTAGCCAGCAGTCATACCGTCTACAATGCCGCGCCAGCTTGTTTCCCGTGCCAACGACACTTCATCGAGACCATGCTTTGTAAAGAAGCCTTTCTCTTTTGCAACCGCTAGCGGAGCGCAAGCGGTGAGCGGCACAAAGCCGATTTCGAGGTTGACTTTCTCTAAGCCATGTCGCGCAACCGTTGCAACTTTCTGCGCTCGGATTTTCTTCACGCGCTTTTGCTGGTTCAAGAAGTAGATCAGTTCGCTCCGCAAGCTGTAATAGCTAGGGTGCTTCACCACTTCCATCCGTTTACGCGGACGCGGAATATCGACATCGAGAATGTTGCCAATCTTGGAACTTGGCCCGTTGGTCAGCATGACGATGCGATCGCTGAGCAACACTGCCTCATCCACATCGTGCGTCACCATGACGGCGGTGACTTGGTTCTCTTCACAGATCTTGATCAATTGCTCCTGTAGGTTGCCTCTGGTCAAAGCATCCAACGCACCGAACGGCTCATCAAGCAACAGCAGCTTGGGCTGAATTGCCAGACCCCGAGCGATCGAAACCCGCTGCTTCATCCCGCCGGAAATTTCGTGCGGATACTTGTCGATCGCGTGTCCGAGTCCGACTAATCTGATGTACTTCTCGGTCAGTTCTACACGCTCTTGGGGCGATTTCTCAGTCAGCACTTCATCCACTGCCAATCCGACGTTCTCGCGTACCGTTAACCACGGTAAGAGCGAGTAGTTTTGGAACACAACCATGCGATCGGGGCCGGGTTGCTTTACTGCCAGTCCTTCTAGGGTGACAATGCCGCCGGTTGGACTATCCAAGCCTGCAATCATATTCAGCAGCGTGGACTTACCGCAACCAGAGTGACCGATCAGCGAAATGAATTCGCCCTTTCTAATCTGTAAATCGATGCCTTTGAGTGCTATGTACTCTTGTCCACCCGGAAGCGGAAACGACTTGTCAACCTGTTCAACAGAAACAAAACTGCTCATGTGCTTATTCTCCCTCTAGAAATTACTGTTTAACAATGAGGGACTGAATCCAGCCCACGAAGCGATCGAGCAACAAACCCACTGCACCGATATAGACCAACGCCAGAATCACTTCACTGATGTAGTTGTTCTGATACGCTTCCCAGATAAAGAAACCGATTCCCACAATCCCGGACATCACGATTTCTGCCGCGATAATTGCCAGCCATGCAAGACCGATCGAGATTCTCATGCCAGTAAAGATGTAAGGCAGCGCAGACGGCAGCAAAATCTTGAAGAAGTATTTTTTCGGCGAGATTTGCAGCACTTTTGCAACGTTGTTGTAGTCCTGAGGAATTTCTTTGACACCAACTGCGGTGTTAATCAAAATGGGCCAAATGGCAGTAATGAAAATCACGAACAATGCAGCAGGCTCGTTCTTTTGCAGTGCAGCCAGCGAAATTGGCACCCATGCCAACGGCGGAACGGTACGCAGGAACATAAAGAGCGGATCGAGGGCTTTTGAGATCAGAGGCTTTGTGCCTACGAGAATTCCGATCGCAACTCCCACAATCGCAGCCGCAGTGTAGCTAAATGCAACCCGTTGCAGACTCGCGAAGGTTTGCCAGAAAATCCCTTTATCGGTGCCACCGCGATCGAAGAACGGATATAACAGCAGTTCTCGTGTCCGCTCTTCTGTCCACAGGCTTGATGGCGGCGGCAGAAGAATTACTTTCGCCGCCGAAAGCAATTCCCAAACGATTAAGAAGATTGCGATCGCAATCAAAGGCGGCAAAATTTCTTTGCCGATCTTCGCAAAATTAATTCCGCCCAATCCTGCTCTACTCTTCCCCAACGTAGCTGTCATGTCGATTCTCCTTACTGCAAGTGAGTGCAAACATCTTTCGTCCTAGTCGCAACTAGGCTTTCAAACTCTTGAACTTCAAACTGTCAAGATACGCCTGCGGTTTTGTTGGATCAAATTCCGCGCCATCAAAAAACTTTTCAACTCCACGCGATGACTCTTGTGGAATTTCTGCTTGTGCCACTCCCATTTCCCGAGCGGCTTCTTTCCAAAACTTCTCGCCGTTGACTTCGTTCACAATGCGATCGGCTTCTCCGAGTGCGCCCTGCGGCAGGAATCCCCAGCGTACACTTTCAGTGAGGAACCACAGATCGTGGCTCTTATAGGGATAAGACACGCTGCCTCTGCCGTCCTTCCAGTATTTGACCGCGAGTTCTGGGTTGTTCTCGGTTTTCTGGGTGTCGCCTAACTGATACTGTCCCGCATAAGGCCCACGTAGGAAGTCGGGCGGAACATTGAAGAACTTACGCTGCGCTAAGATCCGAGAGAGTTCTTCTTTGTTTTCTGGCTTGTCGCACCACATCTGAGCTTCCATCACCGCTTTGAGGACAGCTTTGGTTGCTTTCGGGTGTTTCTCGATCCATTCTTTGCGAACTGCGAGGTATTCTTCAGGGTGATATTGCCAAACTTGTGCCGTTAAGACAGCGAGGAAGCCGACACGATCGCGCACGATCCGGTAGGGCCAAGGGTCACCTGTGCTAAAGGCATCCATTGTTCCCGTTTTCATGTTGGCAACCGTCTGCGCGGATGGAACTGCCATCAAATTGATTTCAGTGTTTGGGTCAATACCGTTTGCTGCCATCCAGTACCGAATCCAAAAGTCTTGGTTCACCTTGGGAAACGTATAAGCGGCTCTAAAGGGTGTCCCTGCCTTTTTCAGCTCGCGAATGTAATCTGCTCCACCAGATTTTGCCAGGTTTAACTCGAAGCCTTTGCCAATGTGAGTGTTTGCAACTGCAACTCCGTTGCCATGCGTACAAAGCTGCGATAGAACAACCATTGGAATCTTACGGTTTCCTTTGGTGATCAATCCTTCACTCAACAGATGGGGGATTGGCATTTGCCATTGTCCACCGTCGATACCGCCATTGGCTGAGCCGAGTTCAGCATTATCGCGAGCTGCTCCCCACGACGGCTGTTTAGAAAGTTCTACATTCGCCATGCCATACCGAGCGAAGAATCCTTTTTCTTGAGCAATAATCAAGGGAGCAGATTCAACGATCGCAATATAACCGAGTTTGATCCGAGTGGTTTCGGGCTGTTCAGCTGGCGAAAGTGAAAGAACTTGCGCTTTTGGGGACATATCGGACGGAGAAGGGGGAGTTAAGGTACACCCTTTTAGTGCAACGGCTCCGGCTGCTGCACTAGCCGTCCATAAGAACTTTCGGCGAGTCAAGAAGTCGAATTCGGTCATGGTCGAGTCTCCAAGGATAGCAAGGCTTCTCCCACGACAAATCAGACGCGATCCGCGGGGAGGTTCACAAGCAGCAATGGCTCGTTGCAGACTGACTCAAACTCAATCGTTCAGCGTTCAACTTAGTCAAGTTGGCAAGTTTGAAGTTGCTAAATTGGATTGAAATGAATCGTCAGAAAGGACGAATCATGCTTGCGTATTTTTACGAGGAAATAGCTGTTTTGAATGCGATAGAAACGATTGATTTAAGTCAATTGTTTCTATTTGTCTTTCTACTTGTTCCAGTAACCATTCGATTGAATGTATTAAATTCAATGTTTGGATTGAAATAAGATTATCGTCTTTGTGGACGTGCGTCTAGTGAAAAAACAGTTGGAACTAAAGAAATTCTAAATTCAAACAATAAGAAATTTAACTTCATTCAAACTGTACCTCTGATTAGTATCGAGATGAATAGATAGTTGAGCGATTTTGCGTCATTTCTTGGCGGATTTTCTAATCGTTGAATTGATCGAATTAAAGTATAGAAATCTTCCTTTGTTTGTTTAGAACTAAATCAATTGCTGCGATCGCAAGCCCTACTCAGCCAAAGGATTTGTGAGTGAGACAAGGCGCTAGGGATTGAATACGCTGCTTTCGGCATCAGGGTAATAAAAACGCGGCGCGACGTTTGTTTCTAAAGCTCTGCTAATTGCTAAGTTAAATTACGGGTTTGAAATATTTTATAATTCGTCTTTTGACGGAAGAAATTTCTGGCGACAGCATGGGTAGGAGTGAAATGGCTCACTTGTTGACGCTTGTGAAATGAACGATGAAAAAGATAATTCAAATGATGAGAACACTGCTAGCTACGATCGCGCTATCTATCTTGTTTTTATTGGCAAGTGTGAATCGCTCTGTTCTAGCCGCAGATGATACGACGGGCGCGAAGGTTTTTGCTCAAACTGTGCCGCTTGCTATGCAGGTGGTAAGCGGATTTAGGAATTCAGCACTGTATAAAGGTTAAGGTAGAGATCTTGTCTGACTTTTCTGAATTCCCAAATCTGTAGTTATGTGGCGTAAATCAATCTTAGAGTGGCTGAAACATCGTCCTTGGCTATTCGTGCCGTTTCTGGCATTGATTCCTCTAGCTGGGCTGTACTTAAGTCAACACACTCAAACCGAGGCAAAATCTGTACCGGCTCCGGCTGCTGCGTCGCCAAGTCCTACACCGATTGTGCTCTCCTCGCCTCTGCCACAGCCAAGCCTTAAACCTTCTCCAAAATCAACCTTAACGCCGATCGACCCGAAGAAATATACAAAAGAACAAGCCGCTATTAATGAGCGATCGAAAGCCGCATTTGCCGCATCCGTAGGAACCGTGGATTCGCTGATTGAGATGCAGGTAGCGATCGCAATGGGGCAGCCCACAATTTCGATTACTGCCTCTCAAGGGGCGACAATTTCAGGTGCAGAGGGTCGATCGCTAAGTCAGCTTGCGGCAGGAAATCCTTATACCATTCAGGCAGCAGGCGACCAGATCAGTTTTGGCAATGGACAGTTGCCGGGAATGGTAATGATTCAGCCTGCACCGAATGGAGTGCTGTATTTGGGTGACAAGCCGTATCGAGGGCGCTTTTTGTTAGCGGCGCAGGGTGGGCGAATTTGGGTCGTCAATTATATTGATCTACGTCACTATCTCTATAGTGTGGTTGCGAGTGAAGTGTCGCCCAGTTGGAACAAAGAAGCCCTGAAAGCACAGGCGGTTGCGGCACGATCGTATGCGCTGACTTATTATTTTCGACGGGCGCAACCGCTCTATCACATGGGGTCGGACGAGTATTTTCAGGTCTATAGCGGAATATCGCGGGAATCAGAACGCACGAATCGAGCCGTGGATCAGACTGCGGGTGAATTCATTAGCTACAGGGGCGGGATTGTCGAGTCGCTGTATGCTGCCTCAGATGACATTGTTGCGGAGGCGTTTCGCGGTCGAGGAATGAGCCAGCTTGGTGCATTGGAACTCGCAGAAAGCGGACATACCTATCGGCAAATTTTAGCGCGGTACTATCCGAAAACCGGAATTGCGAGGATTGAGCAAGACCACGAATGAGGGACAGTGCGATCGCTCATCTTCCGGCGATCGCACTGGAAACCGTCTACTTGTCTCGGTGCGATCGCCCTTTGTACCATCCGATCACATATCCAATCACGCCTGCCCCGATCGCAGCTTGAGTCGCAAATAGGAGGCTTTCAATTTCGGGGCTTGCAGGCTCGAATAAAGGCTTAAGCCAGGGTTGGTAAGTGGGGTGACTGTTTTGAATCGCGGCTTCTGCTTGACCGTCTGAACCGCTAAACTCACCCCGGACAAACACTAACGGGAAAGCTGCGAGACTGACAACGGCGATCGCAAGTAACCAATTTTGTCGAGCTAAAGAGCGTTTCATTGCTTAATCAGGTTTAAGGTTTCTAATTCACTGCGGTTGTAGGTTTGTAGCCAGTTCCAAACTAATACCGTTAACAGTCCTTCGCTAATGGCTAATGGAATCTGCGTGAAGGCAAAAATTCCGGCAAACTTGAGAAATGCTGCCCAAACGCCACCGGATGCGGCGGGAAATGCTAATGCCAGTTGAAAGGAAGTTGTGACATACGTAAGTAAATTCTCTAAAGCGGAAGCAAGGAAAATCGCTGCTTTTTGATGACCTGTTTTTAAAATCAGATGATAGACCGCATAAGCAATGAAGGGGCCGACGATCGCCATCGAAAACAAATTTGCTCCGAGGGTTGTGATTCCTCCGTGTGCCAACAAGACTGCCTGAAACAGCAGCACCAATCCACCGAGTACGGTCATCACCGAAGGGCCAAACAAAATTGCGCCGAGTCCGGTTCCGGTCGGATGTGAACAACTTCCGGTGACAGATGGAATCTTAAGTGCAGATAGAACAAACGCGAATGCTCCTGCCAGCGCTAAAAGCAACTTCAATTCTGGAGTTTGGCGGGTGATACGGGTGAGCGATCGTAATCCGATTAAGAAGAACGGCAGCGAAATTGCCCACCACAAAGCCGCCCACTGAACAGGTAAAAATCCTTCTGCAATGTGCATTGCCTGTGCAGGAGCGGCGGCACCGATCACTAGATACAAACTTAGCCCTGCCATTGCAGCAAGGCTCATCCATTTTTTAGTCTTCATTCTGTACCTCGCAGAACTTTGAGAACGAAAAAGCTGGCGGGCATTCTGACTGGAGATAATTCTCTTCACAGTTGCGGGACAGCGGCAGATTTGCACTGCTCTTTCCCCGTTTCCTCGATCGACTGATCCTCAGATCGAACCAACTTTTATCCGTGCCTTACTGTATCACTATGCAATTAAAAAACTCTGATTTTGATTCACGCAATTCCATATTTTTGGCTCTTACGATTTACCTCCAAGGGCGTAAATTCCGGTACGGTTGGCTTGATAAGGTACAAGCACTGCGCATAAGACTCCTATGTTTGAGACATCTACCCTAACAACACTGCCAACCCTTAAACCATCTACGATCGCTCCTCTGAGCCTCCCAACGCTGAGACAGTCTAGTGGAACACCGAGCTTTAACAGCGGGCAACTCGAGATCGACGTTAATACTCCGACGGGAGAGAGAAGCAATATTATTGAGATCGCACCAGTCGCGAATGACTTTTCTAGCGCACTTGAGCAGCTTCAAGGAACACTTAGCTTTGATCAGGGCAGCGTAACTAGCAATCTCACAACCGCGATCGGGGGCTTCATCGGAACGATCGCATTTGCTGAAACAGTAAGCAATTTTGTAGAGAATGCGGTTAAAAGTATTTCGGGGAGTATTCCATTTTCGGATGGTCGGTTGGTGATTGATGTGCCATCTTTGGCGAATGGCACGATCGAGTTTGGTAACGGCGCATTAGTGACAAATCTAAGTACGCCGATCAGAAACTATTTCTCATCGATCGACTTAGAAGAACAAGTTAAGTTTAATGCTGGCAGTATTCCAGGGGTTGTGAATTTCGATGATGGCTTGGTGATTCTGGATTTACAGCCGCAAATTCAAGATGAAGACATTGCAATTCCGATTAATGCCATCAGTGGAACTGTAGTGTTCAACAATGGACAAGCAACTTTGAACATTCCGACCCCATTTGGGACGTTAGCGACAAACTTTGATCTATCAGCGCTTGTAACTGAAGCAGTGACAGATGCCTTGAATGGTTCTGGAACGGTGACGTTTAACAACGGTATTGCGACGATCGACACAACAGGAGGTTTAGGCACAGTGAGAACTAGACTAAACCTCCCGCAACTCGCTCAAGATTTCGGCTCAAGTTTGGCAAACACACAAGGCACGATCAGCTTTGATCAGGGCATTGTGACTAGCAATCTCACGACACCGAACATTGCAGGTGAGATCGATTTATCCGCCTTGTTGGGTTGAGGTGCGTTTCGCAGTCATGTTTAAGGTTTCGGTTGAATTGCCGCTTAACACTTCAGCCGTTCCTTGCAAAGTATCTTGCACCACTTGAGCATTCACCCGGACTCGGACATCTTGCCCATTGAGCTTTTGCCGATGTTCAAAAGACAAGCGATCGCCGACTAATTTAATGTTCGGTAGGCTGATCGTTGTGCCTGCAACTTGCGCCATTGCGCTTGCATTCTGAAACGATTGTTTCATTTGCAGGGTGTAAGGAATCGATTGTCCCGATTGGGTCGAAAGTGTTCCTGTCCACGTGCCTTCGACTTGGGCGGGAATAATCCACAGATAGGCAGTGCGATCGTCGATGGTGGTTCGCTGGTCGGGTTGCCAATCTCCCATTGAGAAGGCATGAGAAACAACGCGGCTTCCGGGTTTGAGTTCGCTCAGGAGCTTCGGACGCAGTTCAAGATTAATTCGAGGGAGCAGATACAGCGTTACAACCGTGGCATCGCGGAAATTTGCCCGAAATAGATCTTGCTGAAGGAATTGAACGCGATCGCTGACTCCCGCTTGTCGGGCATTTTCATTACTTTTGTTGACTAAACCGGGATTAATTTCGATTCCGACTCCTCGCTTTGCGCCGAACTTTTGCGCCGCAGTGATCACTAATCTGCCATCGCCTGAACCCAAATCGTAAACAATATCGTCGCGTCCCACCTTTGCCAGTTCTAACATTCCCATCACCACATTTTCAGGTGTGGGAACATAAGGAACCGCAGGAGTCGCCAATCCCGAACTGGGTTGATCTGCCGCGTGAGTTTTCGGAATGTCAGCGGCAACGATCGACATCGCAACCAGGACTCCAAGAAATTTAAGCGATCGACGCACAGCTACCTCCTCGAAAAAACTGTTGCAGATTTAGCGCGATCGTCTGGTTCAGAGCATCTATCCGAATATAGAAAAACGAGCAGGACTGGGGTTGTCCTACTCGTTTGAACCTAATTTAGGAGTCGACCGCTACCTCTATTAGTGTCTCTGGCTCTGGTGTTGGCTCATTGAGCGCGATCGTAAACGTCTTCGAGGTGGTGTCACTACCGCCGTTTGCCGTGCCGCCATTGTCCTTCAGCGTGACCGTCACCGTTGCGGTTCCTGCCTTTCCTGCCGGAGTGTAGCTGAGCGCTCCAGTTTCCGGGTCGATCGTCGGCTGTCCATTCGTCGTAAACAATCCAGCATTATCGACTGTAACCTCATAAGTCAAGGTTTCGTTCGACTCATTCGGTGCCCCTTTGGTGACGTTAGTGAGGAAACCATTCACCGCTTGAGTGCCTGCGCTCACGTCAACCGATTGGTTTTCCCCGAGCGTGAAGGTTGGTGCTTGGTTCACGGACAGGACGGTGGTGCCGATCGATGTGGTTGTGCCTGAGAACGCGCTTGTTCCTCCATTGCGGCTCACATCTTGTCGAACAGGTGTGACAATCGTAGTTGGCATGGGTGGCATTACAATGCTACCCATCATGTAGCCACCCCTGAGGATTGTGGTTACTGTAGAGAAGCTTCCGGTGTAGGTGTTGTCGATCGCCCGAATCGTCAAACTATCGGGAGTGCCGTTATAGAACTGAGTCGGCTGAAAGCGCAGTTTCGTCGTCGCGCTCAGGATCAGCGCATTGCTATCCGACACTGTACCCACCTCGCGCCAATCTATGCCATTCGTCGAATAATCCCACCAGCCTTGAGTGGTTGGAGCAGTGTTACCCACGATCGCAATGCCTTTCAAGCTGGAATTGGTATCTGGATCGCTGAACTGATTGCTCAAGAGGGTGGAGATTGCTTCTCCAGCAGTCACCGCATTCTCCAGAATCGAACCGAGAGATACATCTGCACCAAGTGAAGGAGCCGTGTTAAATGACAACTTCAGCGTCGTGGTCACGGCTGCACTGTCTGTGAAACTGTCAGCTACCACAACCGAGAAGACGCGATCGCTCTTGTCCGGGTTGAGTGCGGTATTGCTGTATGAAATGCGTTTCAGTGCGGCTTCGCAATCTGCAAATGAACCAGCGCCAAAGAGGGTGAGAACTCCGGTGCTGGCGTTGTAGGTGCTGGCAATCAAGGAACCTGCGTGATCGTAGGTTAGCCTTTCATCGGCTCCATCCTTGAGGTTGGTAATGCTCACCCTTACAAGCGCTAACTGTGTAGAATCGGGGTCTGCGATCGAGGGTGTACCAGTGATCACTGGAGCGCTGCCTTGCGACTGCTCATAGGTGCCAATGGTTGTACTCGATAAGGTGAACTGTGGCGCAATGTTCGCAAACAGATCGATCTTCGCCGTTATGGTTGTCAGGTTTGTGTTGGTCACTTGGAAATAGTATTTGCCGGGAGCCAGTGGCTGAGACGGTTCAAGCATGAACTCCTTGCCTTCCGCATTCAGCACCTTCGTCTCCAGACCCGGAACCTCTAAGTTATAGAGGAGGGCTTGCGGCTCATTGACGGTGAAAGTATAGAAGTTTGAGCTACCAGGCAGAATCGAATCAGTGAAGCTCGCATCTTTACTCGGCACACCAATATTGAACGCAGTGTCGATCGACACACCACCCAACGGCATCAACATTGGTTCAGCATACTGAGAAGTCACGCTAACAATTTGCCACTCACTGCCTACCTTAGGTGCATCAATGAATGTGCCAGACAGAAACTTTGTGCCATTAAAGAACCATGCTGCCATTTCGTTGGTCGCACTGTTGCGCCAGATGAAATGCGGATCATTGCCCACTTGAGCAACTTCTGTCAGTTCCCATTCTCCGCCCACTTTGGGTGCATCAAAGAATCCACCATCCACGACAGACCCACTCGCATGACCGTCCAGTATGCCGTTTCGCTGCTGGCTGCATTGCGCCAAACTAACTGTGTGTTGTCTCCCAGAATCAGTTCATCAAGCAGCTTCCAATTCGAATTGCTGCCGAGGGCCGCCGTGTTAGTAAAGAAGCCACCGCTCGCTATAGCCAAACTGTCATTGATTGTCCAATATGCGGTCTGATCTCCTACCGCATCACGCCACAGCAATCTCAAATCGTCGTTAACGATGTTGGCATCGATGAGTTGCCAGTTCGAGTTGCTACCGAGTTTCGGCGCATCTTTGATGAACCCGCCGTCTATAAAATTGTCGTTTACATCGACTGTCCAAGTAGCTGTTTCATCTGTTACACCATTGCGCCACACCAAGATGCGATCGCCCCTGTCGTTTGGTGTGTTGACCGCGCCAATTAGTTTCCAGTCGGAATTGCTGCCGAGTTGCGGGGGATTGTTGACAAACGCACCGTCTACTGAGCTGGTTCGATCTAAATTCCAAAAAGCAGTTTGATCGGCGAGCGAGTTGCGCCAAACGATCGAGCTTGAGATGCCAGGTTCAGCAAATAACGACAAATCGTAGCTACCTGCATCTGAGGTCGAGACGGTTAGCGTGTAAGTGCCTGGATCAAGAATGCGGGTAATGCCATCGGTAATCTTGCCTGGATTGTTTGAGGTGATTTCCAGATCGCTACCAGTCTTCGTGAGTTTGAGATTTGAATCGCCGTCGAGACTCGATAAGATTGCGTTGAAACTACTTCGTCCTCTAACCTCGAAGTTGTAGGTCTCAGTAGATAACGGAACGGGTCTTTGAAATTCTTTGAAGGTATCGAGAACGCCAAGATTATTGATGCTTTCCGGGGTTTGCATTTTTTCAGATTGAGAAATACACGTGCCCATGGTAGGTGATACAACTTACAGCGCCCTCTCGGTTCATACTGAGTTCTGTATGAATCTTCTCTTGAGGCAGTTGAAGTTCGTAGAATTACGTAATGCATAAAATTATTCTGAGCAGGAAATAAGTTTAACTGCATTGCTTATGATAGAGTGCAGCGCTTTTCGCGATTGGCGCAGGTCGCCCTAAACTTCCTCTTGCTTAATCCACTTATCCACAGTCTGCGGTTGGTAGGCAGACAAACGATCGAGCAACACCCCTGGCTCTGTTGCCTCAATCACTAAAGCGCGATGAATCGAACGCACCAGCTTCTCTGCCACCGCTTGATCAAAGAACTGCAACAGCGAATTGTAGTACCCTGCAACATTCAGCAATCCTTGCGGCTTCTGATGCAAACCCAATTGTGCCCAAGTCAGCACTTCGCAAAACTCCTCTAACGTGCCGTAACCTCCCGGCAGTGCGATAAATGCATCTGAAAGCTCTACCATTCTGGCCTTGCGATCGTGCATCGACTCTACCGTTTCCAATCGGGTTAACCGCTGATGCGCGAGTTCCTTAGATGCCAAAAAACCTGGAATGATGCCGAAGACTTCTCCTCCTGCGGCAAGTGCGGCATCTGCAACAGCGCCCATTAATCCTAGATGGCTACCTCCGTAAACGAGATTGATACCGCGATCGCCGATCGCAGTCCCTAACTCTACTGCTGCTTTCTCGTAGTCGGGATTTTGCCCCATACTCGACCCACAAAATACACAAATCGATCGCACAGGAACTCCCTCAAAACTTGAGTGCAAACTTTACCACAAAAGTCAGTCTCGCTTTTGATACGCCAGATAAACTGCTTCTAGAAAAAGATCCGGTGTCATTTGAAACGGTAGCTCCTGCATTCCGATCAAGTCTCTCGCTTGTCGCGCTAGCTTCAAACTTAAATCAGTCCTTGCTGTAGGAGCTAACATCGATCGTCGCTGCAAATACTCGCGAATCACTGCAAAATCGTCAGGAAGGAGTGCATTCAAATTCTGAGTTGCCAGCAATTGATCTGCCAAAGATTCTGCTTCAGTAGAAACCGCAAACGTGGAAGCCGCGATCGAGCGTTCTTCTTGAATCACTAATGTTCCCGCGATCAAATCGCCCAATCGTTTCTCGTGTTTAGTCAGAATAATCAACAGCATTCCGATAAAAAAAGTGTCATCGATCGGACGAATCAGCGCCCGAAGAATTGCTTGCGCGGCTCCTACAGGTTGCCCATCATCTCGAATGACGCGAATTTTACTGTATCGTTTTCCTGGGGTTTGTCCCCGCCACAACGTCTCAAAAAAAACAAAATATCCCGTGTACACCGCAAATGAAATCAGAATCGCGATCGCAGTCAGCCAGAGTTCAAGATTATCAACTGTAGGAAAATACCGCTGAAGCTGAAACGACAAGACACTCCAAAAAATCAGTACCCCAATCAGCACCGCCCCCCAGATTAGATAATCAACCACAAGCGCGATCGTGCGATTGCCAATTCCCGCCAGCGTAAACTCTAATTCGACGCTTTCGGGAGTTCGGATTTTGATGCGATTAAACAAGCTCATAGCGATGCAATTAGATCGAGGAATGTCCCAATTTAGCCGTGATCGCGCAACTCTAACCCCAAGCCTTCTCTACGCGATCGTAAGTCATAATAAATCACAGCTTTAATCACCTGCCAAAACGGT
Source organism: Cyanobacteria bacterium FACHB-DQ100 (assembly GCA_014695195.1). Classification (NCBI taxonomy): domain Bacteria; kingdom Bacillati; phylum Cyanobacteriota; species Cyanobacteria bacterium FACHB-DQ100. Next base: position 127,777 of record JACJNW010000035.1, read on the forward strand.
GTGATCAGCGCACTTGATGCCAAACTCACTACGACAAACAGCAAGAGCGCGATCGCTGCCACACCCGGATCAACAGTGTCGCCTGTAGGCATTGCCGCCCCCGCAATTTGGCTTGGTATATTGACGATTAACGTCAGCAGAAACGCGACGATGACAATCCACTGAATTCGACCGACTGAACCCTTGGTTAGATTCCAACTTCGACTTAGAGAAGTTGTTGCATCGACATTCTCTTCAACCGCTAAAGGTACTTCATAGATTAACAATCGTGAGAATACTCGAATGAATACGAAGATCGCTGCAATCACCAATGCTGCCATCAACAGTCCACCAATTAAACCTAATACCGGATTTGCTGCTACAAATACTGCGGTTAGACCGATTAGGATGAGAAATGCGATCGCGAATGCCATGTACAGCCCGGTATAAATCAGACCCAGCAGCAAAGCAGCCCCAAAAAAGTTCCAAAGTTGCGGTTTCGTTTTTTGCTCTGCTTCTGTCAGTGTTTCGGGTTGGTTAATCAACTCCTGATAAGCAAGGCGAGAAATGCGTCCAGAAATTTCAGCAGATTTTGCCCATCCATAAATTGGAACAAAGATCCAGAGGTAGGATCTCAAGACTAAAATCAGATAGCGTTTGAGGTTAGAGCGATAAATGCGAACACCCGCGCTAACGACATCCCCAACACTGAGCGGTTGAATTGGGTTAGTTGGATTGAGATTAGACATAAGCTCAACGTGAATGAATCACCAGAAAGGCTGAGGCTATCTTAGGCGAGGTTGGTAAAAACGCTCCCCTCTTTTTCACAAAACTATGAATGTAAAACGCTGGATTGCTCGACGCGAGCCAAACTGGAAACGGCTAGACGAATTGCTAACGCGCATTGAAAAACGCGGACTACGATCGCTCTCAACCGAAGAGATCAAAGCGCTTGCAAGTCTATATCGATCGGTTTCAGCTGATCTTGCTAGAGCGCGGACTCATCAAACGCTGGTTGGTCATACGATCGTGCAAGATCTCCAGCGTTTGACTTCTCGCGGGTATAGCCAGGTGTATCAGGGATCGCGCAAACAAGAGTGGAAAAGTGCGATCGATTTTTACAAATGGGGCTTACCGGAAGTCATACAGCAAACGATCGCGTATACGGCGATCGCAACCGGATTGTTTCTCTTGGGTGGATTAATTGCGTGGTGGTTTTCGTGGCGCGACCCGCAATTTCTTGCATTGGTCGTGCCTGATCATCTGATTCGGACAGTCCGCGACGAAGGCAAACTCTGGATGGGTTCGATTTTAGGTAGTGAACCGACCGCAGCCAGCCAGATTATGACGAATAATTTGGGCGTGACGTTCAAAGCGGTTGCTGGAGGGATGACGATCGGGGTTTTTACGATGTTTATCCTGTTTATGAATGGCTTGCTAATCGGTGGCGTAGGAACACTGGTGGCTCAGAACAATCTCGCGTTTCCATTTTGGGCATTTGTTTTTCCGCATGGATCGCTAGAACTTCCAGCCATCTTCTTCTCTGGGGGCGCAGGATTACTAATTGCACGCGGCATTCTGCTTCCAGGACAATACCGCCGTATTGATGCCATTAAAGTCTATGGCTTGAAAGCCGCACAGTTAATGTTTGGTGTAATTCCACTGTTGATCGTAGCGGGGGTAATTGAAGGTTTTTTCTCACCGAGTCCAATTGTTCCTGATCCATTAAAGTATCTGGTTGGAATCGGCTTATTTATTGCCCTTGTGCGCTATTGCAGCCGCAGACGATCGACCCAATCCGCCTGAAAAACTGCTGAACTCTGCTGACAAGAATCTGTAGGCTCGAAAAAGATCACATCACAATAGATCACAGTTGAACAGTTTCTAAAAAAAACATCAGCTTTGCTCCTGAACCAGACGGAAAGCTGATGTTTTGAGTTAATGCAGATCAAGTTGAGCTTACAGTGCAATTGAGCCTAACAAAATAACCGCTCTACACCCGAACTATTTGATTAATCCTGCCCGCAATGCTCGGACTGCGATTTGAGTCCGATCGTTCACACACAGCTTGTTCAGAATGTTACGAACGTGCGTTTTCACAGTTCCGATCGTAATGTAAAGCCGCTCCGCAATCTCAGCGTTACTACGCCCGTCTACAATCAGTTCCAGCACATCGAGTTCGCGAGTCGTCAGCGGATAATCTGAGATCATGCCGCTGTCTTCTGAAGAAAGCCGATTGATCGTGACGGTTGTGGCAACAGCAGGCTGTCCAACCTTCACCTGGGAGAGAACGATTCGAGCGATCGCCGGATCGATCCAAGCATTTCCCCCTGCGGTCGTTTGAATGGCTTCTGCCAAGCGGCTACCGCTGATATCCTTCATGCAGTATGAGTCCGCACCTGCGGCAAACGCTGCCAGCACCATCTCCTCATCATCGTGCATCGTCATGATCAAGATTTTGGTGTCCGGTGACTCGGCTTCGGCTCTAAATTGTTGGGTCAGCTCAATTCCTGTCATGTCGGGTAAGCCAATATCTACGATGGCAATATCCGGCTGAACCGAGCGAATCAGGTTTAATCCCGATCGAGCATCACGCGCTTCTCCGACCAGTTCGATTCCTTGCTCTTTCAGGAGCGCACGAATACCAAACCGAGTCAGATCATGATCTTCAATCAGTACAACTCGAATCTTATCCATCTTGGCTACTCCAATAGAAATATAATCTTTACGCTCAATTGCAGATTTATTTTGCTGAAACAATTCTAGACCGAGTTGCTGCAATTCTCGGTCTACCCACAGTCAGAGGTTTACAAGGAAAAAAATCGGTTCAGAACTCTATCTAAGGGCTGGTTTTTGTTAAGTTTTAATACAGAATTATGCTGAACTCCGCTACTTCTACAGAGAATCATCAACCTGTGCAGATTAGATCATTTTGAATTATCACAGTCTATCGATTTGCTGCGCGATCGCTAAATTGGGCGACAGTCCTGAGTTATTGTGATCAATAGCGATCAAATTCAATCTTTCAAAAATGACCCTGGTTCCTCATAAAAAAGCAAAAGCACTCAAACCTTCGAGTCGCCGTCCTGCGAAAGAACTGTGTAGTGAATGTGGACTCTGTGATACCTACTATATTCATTATGTGAAGGAAGCTTGTGCGTTTATCAATCAACAAATTCCTTCCCTAGAAGAACAGACCCACGGGCGCAGTCGAGATCTAGAGAATGCGGACGATCTGTATTTTGGAGTGCATCAAGAGATGATAGCGGCCCGCAAAACTGAGCCGATCGCGGGGGCACAGTGGACAGGAATTGTGAGCACGATCGCCATTGAGATGCTGACCCGCGGACTTGTAGAAGGCGTAGTCTGTGTGCAAAACACGAAGGACGATCGCTTTCAGCCGCACCCGATTATTGCAACAACTCCTGAAGAAATTCTGGCAGCACGAGTCAACAAGCCGACGCTTTCGCCGAATCTTTCGGTCTTGGAGCAAATCGAACAGTCAGGAATGAAACGGCTTCTAGTGATTGGAGTCGGATGTCAAATTCAGGCTCTGCGGGCAGTTGAGAAAGAGATAGGGCTAGAAAAGCTGTATGTATTAGGAACGCCCTGTACCGATAATGTCACCCGCGAAGGCTTACAGAAATTTCTGGATACCACCAGCCGATCGCCTGAAACGGTCGTGTATTACGAATTCATGCAGGATTTCCAAGTCCACTTCAAGCACGAGGATGGCTCAACCGAATTAGTACCGTTCTTCGGCTTGAAAACCAACCAACTCAAAGATGTGTTTGCGCCCTCGTGTTTAAGCTGCTTTGACTATGTGAATTCACTCGCGGATTTGGTTGTGGGATATATGGGTGCGCCATTCGGCTGGCAATGGATTGTGGTCAGAAACGATCGGGGTCAAGAAATGCTTGATTTAGTTCAAGATCAAATTCAAACTCAGCCGGTGATGTCAAAGGGCGATCGCCGTCAAGCGGTTCAGCAGAGTATTCCTGCATACGATAAAGGCGTGACGTTACCCATGTGGGCAGCAAAGCTGATGGGTGTTGTGATCGAGAAAATTGGCCCTAAAGGATTGGAGTATGCTCGATTCTCGATCGATTCGCATTTTACTCGCAACTATCTATATGTGAAACGCAATCATCCTGAAAAGCTAGAACAGCACGTTCCCGGTTATGCCAAAAAGATTGTGAGCCAATACAAGCTGCCTGAGTGACTGAAGGAGAGTTTGCTATTCAGGTGTAGCAAACTCTCCCACCTTTTCTACACCTCTACTTTTTCCTTTTCCAACACGCCTAAAACAGAAGTCTCTTCGGCCACTCGCTTGCCCTCGTTCATCAGGTAATCGTAAAACGCCTTCGCGATCGCAGAAAGCTGTTTGCCAGAAGGATGCACCACATACCAATACCGCTCGATCGGGAAGCCTTCAACATCCAAAATGGCAAGCTGGTTGTTGACTCCTTCCAGCGCTAACGTATGCTTCGACAACACCGATAAACCCATCCCGCCTGCGATCGCTTGTTTAATCGCTTCATTGCTGCCTAAGTCTAATTTGACTTTCATCGGCAGACCTTGAGCATCAAACAGCTTTTGAACAGCTTTGCGCGTTCCAGACCCTGGTTCCCGCATAATAAACGGCTCCTCAGAAATCCGAGACAGTGGGATATCCTTCTCTTTAGTGAGCGGATGGTTTCTCGGCGCAAGCACAACCAGCGGATTTTCCATGAAGGGTTCACAGTGCGCCTCTGAATCGTCCGGAAGCTGACTGAGAATGTACAAATCATCCCGGTTATCCGCCAAGCTATCAAGGACGTACTGATGATTCGTCACCGTCAGCGAAACATCAATTCCGGGGTAGCGCTGGCAGAACGGACCTAAAATACGCGGAATCACATATTTCGCGGTTGTAACTACAGCAAGGCGAAGCGTTCCTTGTTTAAGGCCTTTGAGATCGGCGATCGCAATCTGAAACTGCTCTAAACGCTCAAATACATCGCGACAGGTCGAATAAAGTTCTTTTCCGGCTGCTGTCAAATACAAGCGTTTGCCGACCTGCTCGAACAAGGGCAAACCAACTGTTTTCGATAGCTGTTTTACCTGCATCGAAACCGTGGGCTGAGTCAAAAATAGTTCTTCAGCAGCGCGGGTAAAACTGCTATGGCGGGCAACCGCTTCAAAAACCTTTAACTGGTGCAATGTAGCATTCTGCAAAATAAACTCTCCTGATTTGAGAAACGATCGCAACAAACAGTCAAAACTTGCATTTATTCGAGGTAACAAAATCGCTGTATAGAATCAGTTCTATGAAACTTATAGAGAACAGCGATTTTTCCTTATAGCTTTTGTAGTTATGATAATACACAAGAGCATATGCTCCCTTCCAATTTGGCGTTACACGAATCAGAATTTTGTTGGAGTGAGTTCGCTGTACTCTGTCGCAGTTTGTAGCTCTACCCCTTCAGGTCTATCGCGTGTAACGCTTTTCTTATGGTTTGCGGGTCATAAATCGAACGCTTTCTCACGCTGGCGAAACGCAACAGAACTTTAACAACCAAAAGAGCCTTCTCATTGTAAAGTTCAGTGGGGTGACTTCAGTTAAACGTTCTGTCACGCTCTTTCCGTTACCCTTTATCCTCAGATCGCACTATGGCAGATATTGTTGATATTGCAGTTGGCGCTGGCTCATTTAACACCCTTGTAACCGCAGTAAAGGCGGCAAACTTGGTGGATGCGCTCAAGAGTCCAGGGCCTTTTACCGTATTCGCGCCGAATGACGATGCCTTTGCAAAGCTTCCACCCGGAACGATTCAAACGCTGGTTCAAAATATTCCGCAACTGTCCCGAATCCTGACGTTTCACGTTGCTTCAGGGAAGTACATGAAAGCAGACTTGGAGAAATTAGGCTCGGTGACTTCACTTGAAGGATCACCCATTCCATTTCACTTCGAGGATGGATTTGAGGTAAAGAATGCAACGGTTCTAGCGGCTGACATCGAAGCAGATAACGGGGTCATTCACGTGATTGATACCGTTATTTTGATGGGATAAGAATCAAGTAAATGAGAGAACGATCGTGGAATCGCGATCGTTTTTTTTGTGTGCCTGCTAGATTTGCGGTTCGCTTGGAAATATCAGAACGAACCGCAAAGTCTTGAATTACCGGTAGTCTTGGCTCTGAATCTCACGAATTCGCGACTCAGGGCGTAAGAAACGATCGAGCTGCGATTCAAAGAAGCGTCGATTTGCCATCAGGTGATTTGGATTAGTGTCATCGAGCGGATACAGCAATGCAGCTCGCAACGCTTGAATTACCGCAGAGGTGACGCAATACATCGATCGCTGGAAACTGACAGCGAGCTGCACCAGCATATCGTCTTCACCTCGACAATGCTGCTTGTAATATTCCACCAAGTAAGGTGGCAAGAAATGCAACATATCTTGAGCCAAGAATGTCGGCGGAATTCCAGCGGTTCCAACCGGAAATTTATCTGCGTACAGAACGCCATAATGGAAGTCTTTCTGATCAAATGGAACTTGTCCTGCTTGGGCGTTATAAGACTTCGTACCTCGGAACGGAGACGTTCTGTAGAACACAGCTTCCACGTAAGGTAAAGCTGCTTCGTATAGCCAAGTAAATCCTTTCGATTTGGGAATGATTTCGTAGCATTCACCATCAATGTAAACGTGGTGATAGATTGGGCGACCTGCGATCGCGAAGATTCCATTCACCAAGAAGTCCATCGCTTGTGGAACCGACGCGATTTTGCCTTCATCATATAAGTCCGACATCTCGAAGAACACCGGAGCCATGACTTCCCAGAACAATCCGAGATTCGCATAATAGGAAGCTTGACGGCACTGCTCTAAGAACATATCGGGGAACAGTTTGTACAAGCCTGCCATCACCGGATTCTTGCGGAAGTATGCCTTGATCGCTCGATCGGCATTTGCCTTGTACTCATCGCTATCGAGGTACGGATCGAACTGATTCACCGGAACATACATGCCTCGGTGCCACAGCATCGCCCGCATACACTCTTCCGCGAACTCCATATTGATACGATCGTGCCAGAGGTGATGCAAGGCGCGGGGTAACTTCTTGTTCAGCTCGCCTTTTTCCATGAACTCAATCAGTTCTGGATGCGCTTCTGCGGTACCGCGCCAAATTCGCAAATCTGCATCGTCGCCTGCATAGTGGTTGTGACGCTTCATGTACTCATCCGAGATGAAATACTTGAAGACGGGCAGCGGATTGAGGAAGACTTGCTCACCAATGTAGAGCAAATCGCGCCAGTAGAAGTCCATTGGTACTGCATACGCTTTGTACAGTCCAATAATCTGCATCAGGTTTTCAGGCGTGTCGGGAAGCATTGCGCCGCCTGCTTCGAGGCGATGGATCACTTCCGCAAACGGGTGCTGTGAGGGAGGAAGCTTGGTTTTAGTGGGAGCGGGCATATTCATAGCGAATTCTCTCCTGATTCAGTGGCGCGAACTTAAGAACGATCGACAGAATTAAATGCAACCTGCTCAACTTGAGGGACTGCGGCTGTAACGAGTGCTTTCGTTGTTTGCTCACTCCAGCGCACTAACCAAGTCGGCTGGATACCGAGCCAGAAAATCAACGCCGTCAGAACGAGTGCTGGAACGTACTCAGTAAATTTGACTTTGGGATAGTAGGCGGTGTAGTTGTCGAGCTTTCCGAAACAAGTCCGATTCAGCAGGATGACGAAATAAACCGCAGTTAACCCCGTTCCAAGGATTGCTACTAAGGTCTGCACCGGGAAGGTTGAGAAGCTACCCTGGAATACAAGAAACTCAGCTACAAATCCAGCAAGTCCCGGAATTCCAGCACTCGCCATTGCAGCAAGAATGAGCAAGGCGCTGGTGAGGGGTAATCCTCGAATGGGATTGAGTAACCCGTTGAGAATGTCGCGATCGCGGGTTCCCGTCTTCGATTCGACCAAGCCCACGAGATAGAACAGCAGCGCCAGAATCAAACCATGTGCAATCATTTGAGATACTGCACCGACCATTGCCAGCGGTGTCAGTGCCGCCGCTCCGAGCAATACATAGCCCATGTGAGCGATTGAGCTAAATGCTACCATCCGCTTAATGTCATGCTGTGCCAGCGCCGACAATGCACCGTAGAGAATTGAAACGGCCGCAATGATGGAAAGTCCAGGTGAAATTAGCTTCCACGTTTCTGGGAACATTCCTAGCGCGAATCGAACTAGCCCATAGGTTCCAAGCTTCGCTAAGATTCCACCGAGCAAGATAGCAACCGGGGTCGAAGCTTCAACATAAGCATCAGGCAACCAAGTGTGCAGTGGAACCAGCGGAGTTTTGATCCCAAATCCAATCAGTAAAAGAGTCAACAAAATTAACTGAGCTTTTTGAGGCAGAACCGCTGTGTTGATCTCGCTGTAGTCAAAGCTTGCAGAATGACCTAACCAAGCGATGCCTAGAAATGCTGCTAAAATCAAAATGCCTGAAATCGCTGTGTAAATCAGGAACTTCATCGCAGCATATTCGCGCTTCTGTCCGCCCCAAATCAGAATCAGCAGATAGAACGGAACGAGTTCGACTTCATAGAATAAGAAAAACAACAGCAAGTTTTGCGCCAGAAACGCACCCGCCACCCCCGAATGCACAATCAAAAGGAGAGAGTAAAACAGCTGCGGACGCTGTAAAGCTTCTCCGGGTTTTAGTCCAACTTCGCTGTTGGAAGCTACCACGATCGTGATCAAACTGCCCAACGCCACGAGCGGCAGAGACAATCCATCGATCGCCAAACTATAGCTAATTCCCAAAGTTGGAATCCAGGTGTGGTACTCCTGCATTTGCATCCCGGGCTGGCTCAAATCGAAGTTGAGCATCAGCACGATCGTCCAAACTAGAACGGCACCGGAAACCGCGATCGCACCCAATTTTGCTTGTTTTGCAGACAGTTTAGGAATTAACCCAATGACTAACGCACCAATCAGCGGTAGCCAAATCAACGGACTCAGCATAGAACACTTTCCTTTAGCTTGAGAATCTAGAGAGAATTGAAATGGCGATTAACGCTGAACACTCATGACAATTTCGGTGGTGTTCTGTGGGAAAAGCGAGACTGTGACATGCGAGAGGAATGGCAGACTCAGCAATACACTGATCAAGGCAATTCCGAACACGATCGTCAGCATATAGAACTGCGATTGACCGGAGGTGCTGTATCGCAGGTTCCGACCGCTAAACAGGGTGAGAACACCAAAGAGATTCAGTCCTCCGTCCACGAGGTATTTATCAAACCAGGATGTGATTTGAGAAACGAGCGCAACGACGAAAACAATGCTGCTGCGATACAGATTCGGAGTGTAGAAGTCATAGGCCAGCAGGTCTTGCAGTCCTTTCCAGGGAAGAACCACGGGTTTTGCAATGTTGTTGTTGGTATAGACGATCGCGCTTAAAGCAATGCCTGTAATCGTTGACCAGATCAGCAAAAGTGCAACGTCGGTATTAATGTCTGCCCAACTTGGTAGAAGATCCAAAGCTTCAAGAATGAGCGGCAGATGCAGCGTAAAGCCCATCATTACAATCATCGGCAGCGCCATCCAGTAGTGAACTTCTGGGGATCGTTGAGCCATTTGCTTTGCTTCACCCATAAAGAGTAAACAGAAGACTCGTGTGATTCCAAATGCTGCAAACGCATTCACCAGCAAAATAATTCCAACAATCCAGGGCTGAGTCTCCCAAACGCCTTGTGCAATTTTTAGCGCCGCCCAAAATCCACCGAACGGAGGGAGCGCGACTAATCCAGCCAAACCAATCAAGAAACTAAAGCCTGAAACCGGACGGCGTGACCATAAGCCTCCGAGTTGAGTGACATCTTGGGTGATGCTGTTCCAGACGACTGCGCCACCGCCCATGATGATCAATGCAGATGCCAGCGAATGAGTCAATACGAGCAGGAGAGCCGCTTCGGGTTGCTGAGTTCCGATCGCGATAAACACCAAGCCCATGTAAGCGGTGACTAAATAGGATTGTGTCCGCTTAAGGTCGATTTGAGCGATCGCAATCAATGAGCCACCGATCGCGCTAACCGCACCGATAAAAACCGTGGTCGCTAGAACCGTTGGAGACAGTGCTAAAACAGGTTCAAGCTTGTACATCACCCAAGCACCAGTTGCAACTACGACGGAGTTCCGCAAAATTGAAGCTGGAACCGGACCTTCCATTGCTTCATCTAGCCATAAATGCAAAGGAAATTGAGCGCATTTACCCATTGGGCCTGCAATCAACGCCAAGCCCACGAGGGTGATCACCTTCGGATCAACTTGAGCCGTTTGTGCCCATTCTGCCAGTTCATTAAAGTTCCAGGTTCCTGCGATCGGCAAAAGCGCAACCACCCCCATTAGCAAGAACAAGTCCCCGATCCGCTTGGTCAGAAAGGCATCTCTCGCACCTGTCACCACAAGAGACTGATTGAACCAGATGCCGACAAGCAGATACGTGGCAAGCGTTAGGATTTCCAGAATAAAGTAGCTAAAGAAGAGGGAATTACATAGAACGAGGGCGGTCATTCCCGCTTCAAACAAGCCGAGCAGCGAGAAGAATCGTGCCCAACCCCAATCCATTTCCATGTAGCCGAAAGCGTAAGTCTGCGCCAGAAGATTAATTCCAGCAACGAGAACGATCGCACCCACGCTAAGGGTGGAAATCTCGATCGGGATCGTCAGATTCAGTCCCGCAACATCCAGCCAGGGAATCAAAATCTCCTGGGGAGGCTGTCCCCAAATCGCAGGCAGCGCGAACGCAGCGTGCAAGAATGTTGCCATAGACATGAGCGCGTTGAGGTATCCGGATGGGCGCGGTCCAGTCCGTCGAGTAATACCCGGAAACCAAAGCGCAGAAAGGATAGCGCCAAGAAGAGCGTAGCAAGGGATTAACCAAATGCTTTGAAGCAATGGGTGAGCCATCGAAATTCACCTCTAGATAGCAAGCTGAATCGAAATCAAATGAATGAGAGAATGTCTGCCAGAGACAAGCAGTGCCCAACTCACTGCAACAGCGCTCTGGGACTTATTTTACAAATTCTTAAACACTCTGTAGTAACTATAATGTTTATCACACTTAAGCATTGAAAGGAACACAGCGAACCATTTGGGTGAGGCGCTGAAATCCAGTCATTGTAAGGCTTATAATCTATTATCTATGATTGGAATTGTCCGAATCAATTATTATCAATACTTAATTTAACTATTGAAAAACTTTATGGTGATAACAGAGATTATTCATCGGCTGATCGATTAATATTACGACCGCATTCCATCGCCAAAAGTCTATCTCTCAAGAATCCGCACTTGCCGAGGATCGACGCTGAGCGTAACGCGATCGCCATATTTCAGATCGAAAATGAGCGGAGCGATCACTTCTACGATCGACGGATTCTGAAAATGCCCGATTTTTGTCTCTGGATGCGGATAGTAGATCAGGCTGTCGAAGCTTTTGTTCTGATGGATAATTTGGCAGGGCGTAAAAGAAAAATCCTCCGGCTCAAATCCTTCCGCCCATTGCACATTTCTAAATGTATGTAGAGGCGATATTAGTTCAAATTCGTTCGGGCTGATATTGACGTTGAGAGTACCCGGAAAAAATGGTGTGAGATCGAGTCCCAACTGCTTGAAAAATGGAGTTTGCATCTCGATCGTGCCTTTAGGATAGGGGCTGCTGTTTGTTCTGCCCGATGCAACCCCGTATCCTGCTTGAATGATGCCGCCAATCTGTTGATTCATAAAACGTCGCAAGCTTGAAAACTAATCAGGCGTGACTCTATTAGTTTATCCATCCAGCCTTCTAAGTATTTGCGATTTTCCTCCTGTTCCTTTGGATCTTGGGTGTTGATTTCATGAGGAGCCAATCCCAAAATCGCGGCTGTTGTCACGCAGAACATCGATTTCTGGAAGCTAATACAGATTTTGACACGCATATCACTTTCGCCTCTGAGCGTTCGGCGGTAAAAATCAAGCAGGTATTCCGGCAGATAATGCGTCATGTCTTGCATCAACAACGTGGGTGGAATTCCACCGCCGCCAACCGGTAATGGATCCGCATACAGTGCACCATAGGAGAATCGTTCTTGCTCTAAGGGGATTTGTCGCGCTTGAGCATTGTAAGAGACGGTTCCCATGAACGGAAAAGATTTGAAGAATACCGCTTCCACATAAGGCACTGCTGTATCCATCAAAAACTGTAAGCCTGCGGATTCTGGAATGATTTCGTAAGTACGATCGCCAATCTTCACGGCATAAGTAATGGGTAGTGCTGCATTGTTCACCAATCCCGCTTTCACATGATTGACGACATCTTGAATGGTTTTAATTTCACCGTTGTCATAGCGATCGGACAGATTGAGAAACATATCGCTCATCACCGTCCAAAACTGCCCAAGTGCACTGTAATAACAAGACATTCGCACTTGTTCCAGCAGAAAATTTGGGAAAATTTGCGACAGATTTCGGATAAAGAAGTTACTTTTGATCTTGGCTTGAATTGCTTGTTGTGCGCGATCGATAAATTCGCAGCTATCGACATACTGATCTAAGCCACCACCGCCGTGCCACAACATAGCTTTCATGCAGTATTCGGAGAATTCGTAGTTAATTCGATCGTGCCACCAATGCTTTAAAAGCTTCTTCGTTGAAACGTCTCCGTCGAAATACTTGAAAAATGGAAACAACACTAAAAACTGATTCTCAGCAATGAATTCGAGATTGCGAGAATAAGCGCCTAAAACAACGCCATAGCTTTTAAGAACGCCAACGACTTCAATCAAGTTCGTGGGCGATTCCGGCAAAAGTGCGCCGCCTGACTCGATGCGCTCAATGATATCGGCTAACGAGTGCGAGGATTTTGAACGTGCGACAACCATAGTTACTCCAACGGTAAGACCGAAACGGGATGAGATTGAGTTGGGGCGGAATGAACTGCGATCGTTGGATATTCGCTCAACATTGCAGTCGTTGTCGTCTCAGTCCAATGCACCAGCCAACTGGGTTGCAAACCCAACAGCACAATCAAAACCGCCACCGCAATAGAAGGAATTCGTTCCGACCAAGACACCGGTGGCAGATTTGCAAACTGATCCGGCAGCCGCCCAAAGAAGGTGCGATTCACCAATAGCAAAAAGTAAACCGCCGTCAAACCTGTGCCAATCATACTGAGCAGTGTTTGCACTGGGAATGCGATGAAACTTCCCCGGAATATCAGAAACTCCGAAATAAACCCAACCATTCCTGGAATTCCAGCACTCGCCATCACACCCAAAATCATCAAACTACCGACGATCGGTAAGCCTCGCTCTGGAGTTAACAATCCTTTCAAAACGGTAATGTCACGGGTTCCTGTTTTGGTATAGACTACACCGACTAGGGCAAATAGCAGCGCGGAGATCAAACCGTGGCTCACCATCTGGAACACACAGCCCAACAGACTTAGCGGTGTTGCCGCTGCGGCAGCGAGAAGAATAAATCCCATGTGCCCGACTGAACTGTAAGCCACCATCTTTTTCATATCGGTTTGAGCGATCGCAGTAAAGGCACCAAACAACACACTCACGACTGCCCAAATCGCCAGGTATGGAGCCAATACCGCCCAAGCTTGCGGAAATAACTGCAATCCAAACCGCAACAACCCATAAGTTCCAAGCTTCAACAATACCCCTGCAAGCAGCACTGAGATTGGCGTAGAAGCTTCAACGTGAGCATCGGGCAACCAAGTATGTAGCGGAAACAGCGGGATCTTGATCCCGAATCCGATTAGAATCGCGCCCAGCAATATCACTTGTGATGTTAACGGCAGTGCTTCGGTTAATGCTGGGTTGTATTCAAACGAGGTTGCGCCGCTTAACCAAGTTAAACCTAGAAATGCAATTAGAATTAATATTCCTGAAACCGCCGTGTAGATAAGAAACTTCGTCGAAGCGTACCCCCGCTTTGCTCCTCCCCAAATTCCAATCAGTAGATAAAGTGGAATGAGTTCCAACTCATAGAACAAGAAGAACAACAATAAGTTATGAGCGAGAAATGCTCCAGCAACGGCAGCATTAATCACTAAAATCAGCAAGTAATAAAGCCGAGGACGTTGAACGGCTGGGGGCGTGGAAAACAGCGCAATCAGGGTTAAAAAGCAATTCAGAACAATCAGCGGCAGCGACAAACCGTCTAACCCTAATCGGTAAGTCAGTCCCAGTGGTTCCAGCCAGGGCAGATCTTCTTGAAACTGAAGTCCGATATTAATCACATCAAACTGAGTCGCAATCCAAAGCGACACAGCTAAGGCAATGCTAACGGTTGCGATCGCTGTTCTTCTCAAAGATTGATCGGAGATCGAACCCGGCAACAGTCCAATCACGATCGCACCCAAAATCGGTATCCAAATCAACGCACTCAACATAAGTCATTCTTTAGAAAGAGTTACCACATCGACCAAGTTAGAAGCGCACCTAACAAGCCAACCACAAGCGAAATGGTCAGCATATAAGCTTGCGATCGTCCTGAAGCGCTATATTTCAAAGTCTCACCGCTAAAGAGCGAAGCTAATCCGACGAAGTTGACTACTCCATCCACGATGTAACGATCGCACCAGGCGCTAAATTGAGCGATCGCGTTTACAACCAAAACCACACTGACGCGATATAGACGATCCACGTAAAAGTCATACGCCAGCAAATCTTGGAAAAATCGGAGCGGAGCTTGGACGGGACGAATCCAGGCATAGTTCAACGTGATTGCAAATCCCAACGCTGTACCCGCGATTCCAGACAGAATCAACAGTCCTGCTGCTGACCAATTCATAATCTCCCAATGAGGCAATAGGTTCAGAGTATTGAGGATGATCGGAATCATCAAGGTTAAAACACTTAGTGACACCATAGGCACAGCCATCAGCCAGGGAACTTCTGGAGCGCGTCGAGTTTTTGGCTGCACCTTACCCATGAACACTAATCGGTAAACTCTCGTCAGGTTTAGAGCGGTTAGTGCATTCACCGCCAGCACGACCACGACTAGCCAAGGCTTGTCATACCAAAAATCATCAATTCCGCGCTGCAATGCCCAGAACCCACCCAGCGGAAACAGCCCCACTAATCCGGCTGAACCTGTTAGAAACGCAGTGGTTGTCGCAGGCATTTTTGACCACAAGCCGCCCATTTCTGTGATGTCTTGAGAACTGGTGGTCATAATGATTGATCCGGTACTCATGAACAGAAGCGCTTTTGCGATCGCATGAGCAAACAACAGAATGAAGGCGAAATCCGTCCAGCCAATGCCGACCGCAATAAAGACTAATCCGAGATAAGCACTGGTGGAATGAGACAATGCCCGCTTCATGTCAATTTGAGCGAGAGAAACCAGAGAAGCCCCGATCGCAGTCATCGTTCCTAAAGTCACCAGAGCAGTGGAAGCGACAGGCGACAACGTAACGATCGGCTGAAGCCTGATCAATACGTAAGCGCCACATCCAACGACAACTGAGTTCCGTAAAATCGATGCAGGATTCGGACCTTCCATTGCTTCATCCAGCCAGAGATGTAGCGGAAACTGGGCACACTTCCCAATTGGGCCTGAAATCAACGCCAGTCCCAGTAACGCCGACACCACAGGCGACAGTTCTGCCTTTTCTGCCCAATCATAAAGGCCCGGAAAATCTAAGCTTCCAGAAAGCGCGGACAGTGCCACAACACCCATCAACAGCAACACATCTCCAACCCGCTTGGTCAGAAACGCATCTCGTGCCGCAGTCACAACAAGTGGTTGAGCATACCAAAACCCTACCAACAAATAAGTTGAGAGCGTCAGCATTTCTAGAAGTGCATAGGTCAGAAAGAGCGAATCACTCACTGCCAATCCGCTCATTGCACCTTCAAAAAATCCCATCAATCCAAAAAATCGCGCCAGCGCCCAGTCTTTCTCCATGTACCCCAGCGCAAACACCTGAGCAAACAGACTCAAGCCCGTCACCAGCTCCATTGCACCAACACTGATTGGAGAAAGCTCCAACGAAAACGTCAAATCTAAATCTGCTGCCTGCAGCCAGTGAAAGGCGAAATGCTGCGGTTCCTGTCCCCAGACTGCGCCAAACAGTGCGATTCCATGCACAAACGCTAGCACAGTCGTTAATACATTAAGATAAGCCGCAGGACGAGGACCTGTCTTCCGAATCAGTCCCACAGACCAAGGCAGCGTCAAAAATGCACCCAGAAGTCCGTAGCAAGGAATCCACCAGCTTGTTTCGATTAGGGACTGCTGCATACTCTTCGCCTAGAAATTTGCTAAAAATGCTCCCCGAACCAAATTCGCTTGAACCTGGGGGAGCTTTACATAATTTTCCGGATTCAAAACCGAAAATAATCGCTCTAAAGTCTTAGGATTCAGCTTAGCGCTTCAACCCTTTAAAAGTAAAATGTGATCGATAGACAAATTCAATCATTGAGATTAGCTTGGATTTATATAGACTTTTAATGATTTATTAACGATTCGATTTTTCGGATTGAAATCAATCTATGGTTACATGTTGACTCAGGTTATTCCAGCGACTTCAATCAGAGACATTAGCTCCGCTTATGTCATGAATTTGCAACTATCATAGAACATTATATTGTCAAGTGACAGACTCAACTCTATTCTGAAGAAGTAGCACAGTGGAAAACTCGACAACAGTAAGAATGATGGGCGATCCCCGTCGCTCTTTTGGTTTACGATGTTGAATTAGTTCCACTTCAATCTATGGAGAGACGAAATGCCGATCGCTGTGGGAATGATTGAAACGCGGGGATTTCCGGCTGTGGTTGAAGCCGCAGACGCAATGGTGAAAGCCGCTCGTGTCACCCTGGTTGGCTATGAAAAGATTGGTAGCGGTCGCGTGACTGTTATCGTTCGGGGCGATGTGTCCGAGGTGCAAGCTTCTTTGGCGGCGGGACTGGAATCAGTCAAGCGCGTTAATGGAGGTGAAACTGCATCAAGTCACATTATTGCGCGTCCGCATGAGAACCTAGAATATGTCTTACCGATTCGATACACCGAAGCGGTGGAACAATTCCGAAGTTAAATGTGCGCGATCGTTTGGGTTTGAATTGACATCGAGTTTGAATTGACATCGTTTTTTGATTGGAAGGGAGAATTACAATGGCTATTGCAGTTGGCATGATCGAGACGTTAGGGTTTCCCGCAGTTGTGGAAGCCGCAGACGCAATGGTGAAAGCCGCTCGTGTGACCTTGGTGGGTTACGAGAAAATCGGTAGCGGTCGGGTGACTGTGATTGTGCGGGGCGACGTTTCAGAAGTGCAAGCTTCGGTCGCGGCTGGAATTGAGAATGTGAAGCGCGTCAACGGTGGACAAGTGCTGTCTACTCACATCATTGCGCGTCCGCACGAAAACCTGGAGTACGTGCTGCCGATTCGCTATACCGAGGCAGTTGAACCGTTCCGTGAAAGCGTGAGCGGTATCCGTCCGCTGAACCGTCCATAGTCCCCGATGCAAATTGCAAAAGTTCGGGGAACTGTTGTCAGTACGCAGAAAGAGCCGAGTCTCAGAGGCGTAAAATTCCTCTTAGTGCAGGTTCTCGATGAAGAAGGGCAGCCGCTTCCGCTATATGAAGTGGCTGCTGACAACGTGGGCGCAGGGGTCGATGAGTGGGTATTAGTGAGTCGCGGCAGCGCAGCGAGGCAGGTTCCCGGTAGCGAGAACCGCCCAGTCGATGCTGCTGTGATCGCCATTATTGATACGGTGAGCGTGGATAATCGCCCGCTGTACAACAAAGGAACTCAATACTAGGGTTCGATCATTAGGGTCGAACCTTCCATTCTCCTCCCTGCACAGTTAGCTTGCTTGTGCGGTTTTGTTAGGAGAAATGCTATGGCAGTCCGTAGTGATGCGGCTCCGCCTACACCCTGGTCGCGGAATCTGACTGAGCCGAAGATCGATCAATCGGCTTCTGTGCATTCGTTTTCTAATCTGATTGGCGATGTGCGGATCGGAGCAAACGTAGTGATTGCGCCGGGAACCTCAATTCGGGCGGATGAAGGCAGTCCCTTTTTTATTGGATCGCGATCGACGGTTCAAGATGGGGTGATGATTCACGGCTTGGAGCAGGGGCGAGTCGTTGGGGACGACGGCGATTCCTATTCGGTCTGGATTGGAAACAATACCGCGATCACCCACATGGCGATCATTCACGGCCCTGCCTATGTGGGTGATGATTGTTTTATTGGTTTTCGATCGACGGTGTTTAACGCCCGAATCGGAAATGGGTGCATTATTATGATGCACGCACTGGTTCAAGATGTGGAAGTGCCGCCTGGGAAGTATGTGCCGTCGGGTGCAGTGATTACGACTCAGCAGCAAGCCGATCGATTACCGGAAGTGAGTGAGCGCGATCGTGCTTTTGCTTCCTACATTGTCGGCACTGCATCAAAGACAAGTTCTCAAGCGGCAGTTTCGAGTCGGAGTGCCGCGAAGTCCACGACAGATATTAAAGCTGGCAGTAGCGCTACAGAAAATGGGTCAATTATGAACGGCGAAGTTGTTAACCACGTTCGGCAATTATTAGCGCAAGGCTACCGAATCGGCATGGAACACGCAGATAAGCGGCAGTTTCAGACCAGTTCTTGGAAGAGTTGTGCGCCCATTCAAGCAACGAGCGAGTCGGCTGTGTTGGCAGAATTACAATCCTGTCTTGCGGAACACAGCGGTGAGTATGTTCGCTTGATTGGGATTGATACGAAGAATAAAAAGCGGGTGCTGGAAGCGATTATTCAGCGTCCGGGTGATAAGCCTACAAGTTTCTCAGGCGGTTCGAGCTATTCGGCTCCGTCTTATAGTGCAGCAAATTCGAGCTACAGTTCGGCTTCGAGCTATGGTTCTGCATCGAATGGAAACGGTCACAGTAGCGGCGGACTTGATCCGACTGTGGTAGCTCAGATTCGTCAGATTCTATCGAAAGGTGGTCGGATTGGAACCGAACACGCAGACAAGCGCCAGTTCCAAACCAGTTCCTGGAAAAGCTGCGCCCCGATTCAGACTACAAATGAATCCGCAGTAATGACAGAGTTACAGCGATGTTTAGCAGAACACAGCGGCGAATATGTTCGCTTGATCGGGATTGACACTCAGAACAAGCGACGGATGCTGGAAGCAATTATTCAGCGTCCAGATGGAAAGCCTGTGGCTCAACCGACTTCGCACGTTACCTCTCATCATCAACCTGCTGTTCATCACACGGTTGATGGCGCACTTGCGGGCGATGCAACAGAGCAAATTCAACAACTGTTAGCGCAAGGCGCAGTGGTGGGTTTGGAGTTTGCAGATGAACGTCGATTTAAGTATGGCTCTTGGAACAGTGCGCCAACGATTCAGGCGGGTTCGGCTCAAAGCGCGATCGCGGCTCTCAATTCGTTTATCAACGAGCATCGCGATCACTACATCCGCTTGGTTGGCGTTGATCCAAAACAGAAAAAGCGAATTGCAGAAAGTGTGATTCATCGCCCCGGAAAAGCTCATGCTTCTAACGGTAACGCCAGTGGTTACAGCAGTTCAGCCGCTTCTGAACCGCCAATGTATAACGGGCCTTCGAGCTACAAATCTCAGCCTCCGCTTTACACACCTTCCAGCAATGGTAACGGTCGTCTAAGTCCGGACACTGTGGAGCAGATTCGTCAGCTTGTGCGTCAGGGCTACAAGATTGGGGTTGAGTTCGCGGATCAGCGACGTTATAAAACCAGTTCTTGGCAGACTGCAACTTCGATTCAAACCAACCGTGATGCTGAGGCAATCTTAGAGGTTGAAGCAGCGATCGCGAACTATTCCGGTCTATATGTGCGCCTAATCGGCATTGATCCGAAAGCAAAGCGGCGTGTAGCTGAAATGGTGATTCAACAACCTGGTAAGTAGTTTACTCTGATGCAATCGCCGCCTCTACAGTTAATGCCCGTGAGTACGACCCACTACTATGTGAGTGGGAATGTCACGGTTCACCCAGGGGCAGCGATCGCACCAGGCGTTTTGCTGCAAGCTGATCCGGGCAGTCGGATTGTAATTCATCAAAGCGTTTGTGTGGGGCTTGGATCAGTGATTCAGGCGCATGAGGGAACGATCGAACTCGGTGAAGGCGTGATCATCGGGGCTGGGGTGTTGCTGATTGGTGAGTTGACCGTGGGCGATCGTGCTTGTGTGGGTACGGGGACAACGGTGATGAATCGATCGATTGCGAGTTTGTCGATCGTGCCTCCGGGGTCGTTGTTGTGTGAGGAACTGCGATCGGCTGCGGTAGAAGAGCCAACTGAAGAAGTTTACGAGCCTGGTTTCTGTCCACCGCCACCTGAGAACAAGCAACCTGAAGCAGTGAAAGAACCGGAGCTTGTGAAGGATGTTTGGCAGAATAATGGCTCGAAGCCACAGATAGAAGAGATTTCTCAAACAAATGGAGCGAAGCCACAAACCACCGCTGCTGAAGTGAATGGAGCAAAGCCGACAGTAGAGGCGCAAGAGTCGGATGAAATTGAATCTCCAGCTTCGCAAAATGGGCAGGTGTATGGGCAAGCTTATGTGAATCGATTGTTGGGTAAGATGTTTCCGGGGCAGCGATCAGCAAACGATAATGGCAATCCATCCTAACAAAAACAAACAAGGTGGCTTGTTGAGTAGTTAATGAGGCGGTTCGATATCTTCTAATGAAGTATTCACAACAGCAAAAAAATCATCATTACTAAACACTTGACCAAGTAATTCCCATCCTGCATCCAACGGCACTTTACTCTCACCATCTTGATAGTAATGTTCACCCAAAACACCGCCTGCTGCTTCTATTAGGTCATAAGCAGCAAGCATGGTGAGATTCTCGTGTTCATACTCTTGCTTCTCAATATAGTTGATGATCTTGCTTTGTCGTGACAAATCTAATCGTAATAGTACCTTCATAAGAAACCAGAAAGTGAAGGCTTTTTCATCTGAAAAATCTTCTACATCTCGCAAAGCAAAACGTTCCTCGATTCCTGACACAAGGATTGCCACATAGTAAGCTATTTGCCTATCTGACAGCGATTCAATACGCTGTTGAACAAGTCTAATTATGTTGTCAAAAAAAGGTAGCTTTAATTTTCTTTCTATTCGCTGCTTGATTGAAGATTCAAATTCTATATTTCTCTTATTAATTAGTACTGGTGTCAAATGCTCTGGGATACCTTCGACTTGAATAGCATAGCAACCCAATCTGTATGAGAAGTCAAAAGAGCGACCTGCTCCCAAAGCGTCATAAAAACCAACAGCGAATGAAATTGCTGCTCTGTCGCCAATTGCTTGCTGCATTCCAATCACGTATGGAATATGTTGAGCAATGCTTTCCGCTTGGACTTTAGAATAACAGCCGTTTAAAACTACACACTCTACTTGGTCAGCAAACAATTCAAATAGCCCAGATAGAGCATCTTTTGTGACGAATTTTTGCTGTCCTGATTCATCCTCGAAAACTAAGCCATTCTCTCCCGCACCATGCCCTGAGAAATGCACAATATTTGGAACTACATCCAATAAAGCACGATGAATGTCTCTTGAACGTACTGCCCACTTCTGAATCAATTCAAACTGATCACGATGCTTTGCTCGATTTAGTCCCTCGTTAATTTCTCTTACTTCTTCATCTAAACGCAAATGTGAGGTATTTTTTGGATTAGAAGCCAAAATTAAAATCTTTCGAGGTGAAGCAGCGCTATTCATACTGGTTCCACGTAATTAGATTCTTCTCCAGTGTAATTTCCTGCTCAATTATTGGCATCGCACTAATAACTCTTTGGCTGCATTACTTTTGATATCTAATAGACATTAGTTTGAGTTTTATACGATCCAACTCAGTACCCGACTCGCTGGTGCGCGGTTTGTGGCGTTGGGGATGAAGTGATTTTGCTCTGGAAGGTCGATCGCGTTCTTGAGTCGATCAAGGGGTGCGATCGCGGCTCTCGAAGAGAACTCGATCGTCCAGTAGTCCGAGGATTAAGAAACTCAATTAAGCGACTTCGTCTAACTCTGGAACAAACTCAGCCTCGTAATTCTCAATTAAAACTCCGATCACATCCATCATTGAAGCCAAAGGATGATCCTCATCTTCACCGACTTGATCAATCAAACGATCAAGCAAGGAAACTAGCCGCTCATACTCTTGTTCTGTATGAGGCACAAAAACGGTTTCAGCGATCGACGACCAAGCAGTAATTGTTTTCTCTAAGTTGAGATTTTGCATTACTCTTTCCACCTCTCTTCATCATATTCTGCGTGAGTTAGGACAGCCCGAATGTAAATCTTCTGGCGATTGTAATGAATAGCGGCAATCAGTCGAACCTTATTTCCTCCAATGTTAAAGATGGTGAGTTTTCCGACTTGATCAGCAGACGGAAATCGCTCACGGAGTTCTAGAAACGAAGCAAATTCGCCTTGTTTGACAGCTTTGTACCACTGAGCAAGAGCGGTTTTTGTATCTGGATGAAGCTTTGCAAACTCATTAAGCCGTTTACGGGTAATGACGTGCATATTAATTGACTCATTTCCGCTCCATCATACAGCGGTCACGTACTCGTGCGCTGGAGGCATCGCTCCGCTCCACCGATCGCCTAATTTCTAAATCAGTTTCGCCGTTGTGGGGATTGAGGTGTTAGAGGTGGAGATTTTGCTCTGGAAGGTTGGTGTTTCGCTCGCCGAAGGTGTTCGCGTTCTTTGATCAATCGAGGAATGCGATCGCACCCCTCGATCTTGAAGGAGTGTATTCTTTAGAATCGTTTGGAGGCTCTGACTTAGAACGATTCGGGGTTGAGTTTTCCCATTTCCCAGGTGGTGTAGGTTCCGATCGGACTCCAAATCAAATAAGGCAAGAGTAAGAGCGCTGCTGTGCCGGAGATTGATAAAACTTGAAACGCTAAAAACAGTCCCAAGACAAAGCCTAATCCACCGACGATCGTGCCATTCCGTAAGCTTCTTGTCCACAACAGCACCGGAGAATAGGCAACGATCGTGACTTCAATCAATGCATAGAATGCCATTAATCCCCAGTTTTGGGTCTTTTCCCAGACGATGTAAGCTGACCAAGCGCCGCAGATAAAAACGATCGTCCAAATCAACGGAATCGCTTTCTCAAACGTCAGCCATCTAGGGCGCTGCAATCGATTGAACCATTTGATATCTTTGGGGCGAAGAATGCTGCTTCCTAATGCAATTAGGAAAGTGACAACACCAATAACTAACCAAGAGGGAAGCATACGATCAGCGCTCCAAAACATCTGACTTGCATTGTGTCAGAGGTTAATCATTCGGGAATCGATCGCAAGAGTGAATCTAGAAAGAGAGCAAATTAGGCAAAAATATTAGTGCTTGTGCTGAACTTCGGCATAAGCCGCATAAACACCTTTGACGTTGTACCAATTTAAGAAAATGCGGGCGACTTGTTCTGCAAGTTGAGGTTTGCCTTGTTTGATTAGTGATCGCATCACAGGCGCAAGTGTTCTCTCATTCAACAATCCACCCAGCGATAACATGCCCCACAGGATTCGGTGAATCCAGGTCATTTGAATCATCATTCGCACATCCCAAGTTGGATGTTTCTGATAAAACACAACTCCCATTCGACCCCGTTGTAATTCAACATCGATTAAGCGGGGAATTTGATCTAAAGAGAACGCAGGATGCCAATGATATCCCACAGCTTCCGGGCATTTAATGAGCTTTAATCCTAAGTTCTTCAGCCGTACACCGAGTTCTAGATCTTCCCAACCGTATTGTTTGAATCCTGTATCAAATAATCCCGCCTTGATTAGCCAATGACGCGCGATCGCAACATTCCCCGTCGCAAAATAAGCCGCAGAAAAGTCAGTTAACTTATACGGCTCAGAGGTGGGATCATTGAAATTTGCTGTATTAATCACACGACCATAAGTGAACACTCGATCGTTCCCTAATTCCTTCTGTGCTTGAACTAAGGCTTCAACGTGCGATCGTAGAAACACATCCGTTACCACTAAATCACTATCAATAAAAACGATCGTGTCACCTTTTGCTTGTTCGACTCCGTAATTTCGTGCTGCCGCCGCACCCTGATGATTCCGACAAAAGAGGCGAACATGCGGAAAATCAGCCGCATTCGATCTCAACCATTCCACTGTGCCATCGATCGAGCCATCATCGACGACAACCACCTCATACTCGGAAAACTGCTGACATTCGAGCGCTCGGAGGCACTTTTCTAAAATCGGTTTACGGTTGTAGGTCGGAATCACAACACTCA
Source organism: Cyanobacteria bacterium FACHB-DQ100 (assembly GCA_014695195.1). Lineage (NCBI taxonomy): Bacteria > Bacillati > Cyanobacteriota > Cyanobacteria bacterium FACHB-DQ100. Next base: position 152,059 of record JACJNW010000035.1, read on the forward strand.
AAAACACAGCATTCTCCTCAAAGGCACGTTCCTAGTATCCTCGATCGACGTTGAACCTGATTAAGTTCCAAATGGGTTCTCTTCTCAAAACAGTATTGATTTTTAACCTAGATCCGGTACAACTTCTGATCTGTGATACAGAACTTTCGCAGCATCATTGTAAACTTGAGTGTCTTGACGTTACAGAGAGCGGAAATTTTATGGGTCGTGCGAAGAAAGTTGTGCTGGCTTATTCAGGCGGGGTCGATACTTCCGTTTGTATTCCATACCTCAAGCACGAGTGGGGAGTCGAAGAAGTCATCACTTTGGCTGCGGATTTGGGACAGGGGGATGAGTTGGAGCCGATTCGCGAGAAAGCGCTGGCTTCGGGCGCATCCGTATCGCTGGTGGCAGATGCAAAGGTCAACTTTATCAAGGATTACGCATTTCCGGCGATTCAGGCAAATGCCCTGTATGAAAACCGCTATCCGCTCTCGACTGCGTTAGCGCGTCCCCTGATTGCCAAACTGCTAGTAGATGCCGCCGCAGAATATGGAGCCGATGCCGTAGCACATGGTTGTACCGGAAAAGGAAATGATCAGGTGCGGTTTGATGTGTCGATCGCTGCCCTCAATCCCGATCTGAAAGTTCTCGCTCCAGCAAGAGAATGGGGCATGAGCCGCGAGGAAACGATCGCCTACGGAGAGCGCTTTGGGATTGCATCTCCGGTGAAGAAGAAGTCGCCTTATAGTATCGATCGCAATTTACTCGGTCGCAGTATCGAAGCAGGCCCGCTCGAAGATCCTTGGACAGAACCGCTCGAAGAAATCTACGCGATGACCAAATCGATCGAGAACACGCCGAATGAGCCAGATTACGTCGAAATCGGCTTTGAGATGGGGATTCCTGTGAGCTTGGATGGACGGTCGCTCAACTCGATCGATCTAATCACCGAACTGAATGAGCGCGTTGGCAATCACGGCATCGGACGGATCGATATGGTCGAAAACCGCTTGGTCGGAATTAAGTCGCGGGAAATCTACGAAACGCCTGCGTTGTTGGTATTGATTCAGGCGCATCGAGATCTAGAAAGTCTGACCTTGACCGCAGATGTAACACACTACAAGCGCGGTATCGAAGAAACCTACTCGCAGATGATTTATAACGGCTTGTGGTACAGTCCGCTTAAGTCGGCGCTAGATGCGTTTGTGCAGAAGACGCAAGAGAAAGTGAGCGGTACGGTTCGGGTGAAATTGTTTAAGGGCAATTCGTCGATCGTCGGTCGCAAGTCCGAAAATTCGCTGTACACGCCCGATTTGGCAACTTACGGGTCAGAAGATCAGTTTGATCACAAAGCGGCGGAAGGATTTATTTACGTCTGGGGACTGCCGACTCGCGTTTGGTCGCAGCAACACCGCAAGTAAGACCATCTATTTTGCAAAGGGGCGTTCTAAGAGCGTCCCTAATTTGCTGTAATTTCTCAGGAGTGTAATTCACAATTACTTTATCTACACATAGAGTTTGTGAATCTCTGAACGTGATTCAGCCAAAAATCAGTATTTTCCGTCAGTGCTGCTAGTTTGAGCATTTGACTCACCCAATGTCGATCGGTCACAATCGATCGTAGACCGCGAAACAAATTGGGTGCGTCCATCTCACTTCACGACCTCTGAACTAGCGCAACATCATAATGCAATCTACGCTCAAAACTGGACAAGCGAAACTGTGGATTTTACTGATCGGAGTAAGCCGATATGAAGATCGGAAGTTTCCGATCTTGCAATACTCAACGATCGATACTCAGTCTCTTGCGGATGCGTTTGTCGATGTGACTCAAGAGTTTCCGAATACTTCGATTCAGGTGCATCACGATGCTGCTGCGGCACCCTCTTTGAGTGAAGTGAAGGTGAGTTTGCAGACGATCACCGAGCAGGCAAAGCCAGAAGATACCGTCGTTGTTTATTTCTGCGGTCATGCGGCGCTTGATCTGCGCTTGCAGCAGGCAGTATTTTGCTTAGCCGATACGCAGAAAGATGCAATGCGACAAACCGGACTCAGCGCGATCGGATTGTTGGGACTGTTGGGGAATTGTGCGGCAAAGCAACAGGTCTTATGGATCGATGTCTGGCACGCGAACGGAATGACGGCTCAGACGGATGCGGCAGAATTGCTGGATAATCCGGTTGGGCAGTTGATTCAGATGTTGCAGCAGCAAGCAATGCAGCATCCTGGATTTCAAGCGCTTCTCTCTTGTAATGCCTCTGGGCGTGAAATTCAGCAGTCTTGGAAGTTTCCAGAATTAGGGCATGGAGTGTTTGCTCACTTCCTGATCGAAGGACTGCGGGGAGCGGCTGCAAACGCAGAGGGAACTGTGACAACTTCGGTGCTGGGGAACTATGTCCACGATCGCACCGTGGATTATGTCGATCGCAGCAACCAGCAGATAGAGTGGCTGCACCGCGATACAAAAAATCGATCTTCTAAAGCCATTCTGCAAACGCCAGTCCGCATTGGTCAAGCCCAAACCGTTTTGGGCATTAAGCCTAAAGATCCATTAGAGCTTTTGTTTCCAGAGATTGAAGCACCGAATATTGACCCCCCGCTTCCTCGCTCTACTCAGCCCTATCAGCCGCAGCTGGAAACCGAGACTATCGTTCCGCCCTCGATCGAGAAACCGAGTACGATCGAGCCTGAGATTCCTATCGTTCAGAAGATTGTTTCTGAGCCTAGTGCTGCTGAACCAGTCGAGCCTGCAATACCAAGCGCGATCGAGCCTACTATTCCTACGATTCAAACCATTGCTCTTGACCAGACTGCAATATCACCTGTTGCTGAATGGGTTAAACCTGAGATAACGCCTGTAACCTCTTTTCCAACGATCGCGTCTAACCCTGTTGAATCTGCAACGATCAAGAGCCTAGTTAAATCGCCTGCTTCTAAACCTGTTCGCAAGACAGGGGAGCGTCAAGTTAGACATCTTCAGGAAGCGGCTAGACAGCACTTCAATCAAGCAGGAACGACGCTGACTTCGCTGCAAGGTGCGATCGTGCAAGCCACCCAAGCTGCCGGAGAATTTGCGATCGCACAGCAGACTCAATCAAAGCAACGGGCGGCTCAACTCAAAAGTGCCGTAACTACAAAAATTAGCGCGCTGAATCGATCGATTTCTCAAGCCGCAAGCTCTGGACAAACTCTCTATCAGCAACGCGCCTCCGAGATCGGTCAAATTGCAGTAACCACGGCTCAACTCTCAAAGCAACGCGCTGTCCAACTCAAGAGCGCTGCGACCACAAAGATTAGCGCCTTGAATCAATCGATTTTTCAGACTGCAAGTTCTGGACAAGCTCTCTATCGTCAGAGAAGCTCAGAAGCAAATCAAATTGCAGCGACCACGGTGCAGCACCTCGGTCGTGCCACTCGAAATCTCACACAATCCACGCTTGAGCAAACCCAGAAGCCTAAAACTCAGAAGATGGTGACAACCGGAGTAAAAATCGTCGGTGTGGTTGCAGTTGCGGGTGTGGGAGTTGGATTATATCAATCTCGCAGTGAGCAAATTGAGACGATACAAAATCTCTCAAGTGCGGCAACCACACAGCTTGAAGCCAATCAAGCTAGAGAAGCGCTCAGCACTGCCCTTGAAGCAGGGCACAAACTTCAGCAAGTCGATCGTCCCTGGAATTTTGTGCCTGAAAGCCTGAAAATTAGCACGATCGTCACATTGCAACAAGCGATCGCAGCATCCGAGCCGCCGTTATCTCCTTTGAGCAATTCGCTTTCAAGTGCTAGCCTTAGCCCGGATCAAAAAACCTTTGCCGTTGTGACCCGCAACAACTCAATTCAACTCTGGCAACGTGCCGGGAATCAGCCTCAGTCGATCCGGGCAGAGTTGAAAGGGCACAAAGCCGCCGTTACCCAGATAGTGTTTAGTCCAGATGGCAAGCGTCTAGCCTCTGCAAGTCAAGATAAAACGATTAAGCTCTGGAATATTGAGAAGGGCATTCTGATTCAAACGCTCTCCGCTCATACGGAAGCAGTAACGGCACTCAGTTTTCGATCGGACGGAGAAGTGTTGGCATCGGGAAGCGCGGATCAAACGATTAAACTCTGGAATGTTTCCAAAGGTCGGATTCTCGACACATTCAAAGGCCATAATGCGACAGCCAGCGTCATTCGCTTTAGTCCCGATGGTCGAATTCTAGCGGCTGGAACGCTTACGAATACTCTTCATCTTTGGTATCCCGACAGTCAAAATCCGATTCTGCTTGGAACTCACGGGAGCCGCTCTGAAGCACAAGCAATCAACGATCTCGCATTTACCCCGGATGGAAAAACGATCGCTTCAGCCGGATCAGATTCAACCATTAAGCTCTGGACAGCGGGTAAGGCAAGCTCTGAGCGAGAAACGGTTCCGACTCAGACCTTATCCGGTCATGAAGCGGCGGTCACAAGCATCAGTTTTATTGCAGATGGGAAAGTTCTTGCATCAGGTGGTCGCGATCGCACAATCCGACTGTGGAATATGCAGGACGGAACCTTTTTGAAAACGCTGCTCGGATCTCAAGATCAGATTGAGCAGATTGCGCTTAGTTCAGATAGCAAAACTTTGTTAAGTGTGGGAAATCGCTATGGCTTGAAGATTTGGGACTTTGATCTAGAAACATTAATGCAAACAGGCTGTCGATTAAGTGGTAATCGTTCAGCGTGTTCTTAGAGTTCTCTCTGAGCAGCGATCGAGCTTTCTTGTTATCCTTATTTGCATCCATATTTCCCAGATTGAATGTCAATGGATGCTGAACAAACTCAGTTAATCGATCGCTACCGCAAGCTAGATCCGCTCAAGCGCCAAATTCTGCGCGTCTTTTCAGTGATTTATGAGCCTGTGAGCCGCACCGCTTTTTTGAGTTGTTTTAATCCGTTAGACACGAAAGATAAGACTGGGAAGGCTTACACTACCACTGGAATTAAGTCGCATCTCGATCGCTTATTTCAAGATGGCTTTTTAGTTCAGTATTCGGGTCAAGGGCCACAATGTAATCCGTTGATTGTGGAGGTTGCAACTCGTGAAGCAGTTGCACTAGGAGAATTTAATCAGATCGTCAGTGCTATCAATCAACACTTGCCGATTCACTGCTACGGGCAAACAGGGCCCAGATACTTCACCAACGAGCGCCAATTCCTGCGAGAAGTTCGCATTGGAATTTATCAGAATAATATGAAGTCTGTGGCTCAACAGTTCGAGGACTATTACAGATATGGCTATCAAAAGCGGAAGATTACGATCGACGAAGTCTTATCTGATGTTTGTAGCAATCCGTTTGATCCAGATTGGTTTCGGTCTTTAACACCAGATATCTATCAAGCCGGATTGATTGGAATTCTTAGTTATTCTTATTTGCATTTAGTTCCAGCAGATGAAGCGTTCAAACTGCTACAAGAAGACTGTGCAACGGGAGCAACAAAGTTCAATTGGCAGTTTCTATTGCTTGCAGAACAGTTGTTATTAAGAGGAAGACTGACCGAGGCGGAAGCCGTTTTAGAACAGTTACCAAGAGAATACCGCGATAGTGGTGCTGCATTGTGGGGATGGTTCAACATTCTCAAAGGTAATGCCGAATCTGCGATCGCCCAGTTTACGATCGCGCTTGCGGCGCTGCGAAAAGGGACTGGAAAACGCAAAGCTTACTTCCAAGCCCCAACTGGATTGTTCTTTATTTTGGCGCTGATCAAAGAAGGCTCTTCAGCACGACTCGACGAAGCGAAGAACTATGCTGCGAGCGGACGACAAGCAAAACACTGGCTCAGTTTGACCTATGAAACCCTAGAGAAACTCATTCAACTGCAACAAGGTGATATTGCTCAGAAAGAGTGGATTTTTGATCTCGTGCCTTACCGCAATCAGCACAGTCTTGAAACACTGTTGAACTCATTGGCGCTCTACTGGGCAGATGCCGATGCTGCTAAACCCTTGTTGACAAACTCATTAGAAACATTCCATCAAACTGCAAAAGCAGCAGGCTATGATTGGATCGCACTTGAATCTGCACTGCTCTTATCTAAGATCAAGCCTAAAGGTGAGTTTAACGATGTTGCACAACAGTTGCAGCAATCTATGGCGATTACACCCATCATTGATTTACTACGATCGCAGCAACCTTGGGAGCTATGTCTAAACGCACTGGTAAACTTGCAAAAAGAACCCGCTAAACCGACCAAAGGAGAGGCAGAACGGCGTTTAGCTTGGTTTGTAACATTACTCAAGAATCAATGGTTACTGCAACCCCGTGAACAATCGATCAACGCTAGAGGGGAATGGGGCAAAGGTCGGAACATTGCGCTAAGACGATTAGATAAGTCGCTACAAGAATTTCCTTACCTCACTGAACAAGATCGCAAAGCTTGTACTGAACTTAAAGCGACTCCAAGTAGCTACTACGGACAGATGGACTATCGCTTCGGAGAGCGAGCAATCGCGGCACTGGTTGGACATCCTCATGTGTTCTGGGAAGATACCAACACGCGCATCGAGATTGTGAAAGGGGAACCCGAACTGATTGTTAAAAAAGGCAGAAACGAAAATCTAAAGCTGCAACTATCACCTGCTGTGAAAGACAACCAGAGCATTGTAGTTGTGAAAGAAAGCCCGACGCGACTCAAGGTGATCGAAATGACTCTAGAGCATCGTCGGATCGCTGAGATTCTAGGATCAAAAAATCAGTTAGATGTGCCTGCGATCGCAAAAGATCAAGTCCTTGCCGCCATTCATGCGATTTCTAATCTAGTCACAGTCCATTCTGATATCGGTGGCGGGGTCAGTGCGGAAGAAGTCCCTGCCGATGCAACTCCGAACATTCATCTCCTACCTGCGGGAACGGGGCTAAAAGTTGCAGTGTTAGTGCGTCCGTTTGCAACAGGCGGATCATACTACCGTCCCGGTATGGGTGGTGAAACAGTGATTGCTGAAGTTGAAGGAAAGCGATTGCAAACGACACGCGACCTAAGACAAGAACGAAAATTAGCAAAGAGCGTTATTGCAGATTGCCGCACGTTAGAAGAGTACGAGGAGGAGGACAGCGAATGGTGGATTGAAGATCCCGAAGCTTGTTTAGAACTGCTGCTTGAACTGCAAGAATTGGGCGATCGGGTGATCATCTCGCATCCCGAAGGCGAGAAGTTCCGCATTCGCAAGCAGGTTGGATTGGGAGATTTTCAGCTTAAGATTCAGCGCCAGCGCGATTGGTTTGAGGCGAGCGGCGAAGTGAAATTAGACGAAGATTCTGTCTTGGAAATGCAGCGACTTCTAGAGTTGCTAGGACAAACATCCAGCCGATTTATTCGCCTCGAAGATGGTCAATTTCTCGCGCTCACGCAAGAATTTCGCAAACGTCTGGATGACTTCAGAGCGATCGCAGAGAATCACGGTAAAAAGACACGCTTTCATCCCCTAGCAGCAGTCGCGATCGAAGACTGGATGGATGAAGTTGGAGAACTTGAAGCCGACAAATATTGGCAGCAACATATCAAGAAATTGAAAGAAGTTGAAGCACTTGCTCCCATCGTTCCATCAACGTTACAGGCAGAATTAAGAGAGTATCAAATTGAAGGGTTTCGCTGGATGGCAAAACTGGCGCATTGGGGCGTTGGGGCGTGCTTAGCGGACGGCATGGGACTTGGAAAGACCTTGCAATCGATCGCGCTTATTCTCACCCGCGCTGCTAACGGAGCAACGCTAGTAATTGCCCCTACTTCGGTTTGTCTGAATTGGATTAGCGAGATTGATCGATTTGCGCCCACATTGAATGTTATTCAATTCGGTAGCGGCGATCGCCAGAAAGTCATCGATCGATTACAACCTTTCGACGTTCTGATTTGCAGTTACGGCTTACTTCAGCAAGATGATGTGGCGCAACTGTTAGCAAAAGTGAAATGGGAAACGATCATTCTCGATGAAGCCCAATCGATCAAAAATTTTGCAACGAAGCGATCGCAAGCTGCAATGAATTTACAAGGTGGATTCAAACTCATTACAACGGGAACACCGATCGAAAATCACTTAGGCGAGTTATGGAATTTATTCAGATTTATTAATCCTGGATTACTCGGATCGCTAGAGCAATTTAACGAGCGATTTGCCGTTCCGATCGAACGCTTCGAGGACAAACAAGCCCGCACTCGCTTAAGAAAACTCATTCAACCCTTCCTCCTCCGCCGCACGAAAAGTCAAGTTTTACAGGAGTTGCCCTCGCGTACCGAAATTGCGCTGCACGTCGAACTCAGCACTGAAGAACGGCTATTCTACGAAGCACTGAGAAAGAGCGCGATCGAACGTCTTGCCGAATCTGATGCTACCGCAGGCCAAAAACATCTACAGGTGCTGGCGGAACTGATGAAGCTGCGTCGGGCTTGCTGCAATTCCCGCTTAGTCACCCCGAAATCACCGCTACCGAGTGCAAAACTTCAGCTATTCGGGGAAGTGCTAGAAGAATTATTAGACAACCGCCATAAAGTTCTAGTCTTTAGTCAATTTGTCGATCACCTACATATCTTGCGCGAATATTTGGACGAAAAAGCGATCGCCTATCAATATCTCGACGGCAGCACCTCAACTCCCGAACGCAAAAAACGTATTGATGCGTTTCAATCTGGAATCGGGGATGTCTTTCTCATCAGCCTGAAAGCAGGAGGAACTGGGCTGAACCTGACTGCTGCGGACTATGTAATTCACATGGACCCGTGGTGGAACCCAGCGGTTGAAGATCAAGCCAGCGATCGCGCTCATCGCATCGGTCAACAGCGTCCGGTGACAATCTACCGACTGGTGGCGAAAGATACGATCGAAGATCAAATCGTAGACTTGCACCAACACAAACGCGAACTCGCTGACAGCCTACTTGAAGGCACAGAGATTAGCGGCAAGGTCTCTACTGAAGACCTACTGCAACTAATTCAAGCCGGTTAGGGCGATCGCTCCTCCAAATTGGAATTTTTAGCAATCAGAGTTACAGTATTCAAAAAACTTCACCTCACTGACCTATGAAACCTGCCGTTAGTTTGCTGCGTGTCACATCTTACGATCTCGTTGAACTCCGCGCAGCCCTCGAAACCCTACTCGAACCGCTCGGAGGAATCGGCGGCATCGTCAAACCCGGCGATCGTGTTCTGCTCAAACCGAATCTGCTCACAGGCGCGCGTCCTGGAAAAGAATGCGTCACCCGCCCAGAAATCGTCTACTGTGTCGCGAAAATGGTGCAGGAGGCAGGCGGAAAGCCGTTTCTTGGAGATAGCCCTGCGTTTGGGAGCGCCCTTGGAGTCGCTAAAGCCAGTGGTTACTTACCCTTAACCGCATCGCTCAACTTACCAATTGTTGAATTCAAAGGCAAACGCTACGAAACGATCGGCGAAGAGTTCAATCATTTGTTGCTGTGCAAGGAAGCGATCGAAGCCGATGTCGTGATTAACTTGCCTAAAGTAAAATCCCACGTGCAACTGACCGTAACAATGGGCGTGAAGAATCTGTTCGGCTGCGTTCCTGGCAAAATGAAAGCTTGGTGGCACATGGAAGCCGGAAAAGATCCCGATCGCTTCGGCACAATGCTGGTCGAAACGGCTCGCACGATCAACCCAGACCTCACGATTATTGATGGCATTATCGGGCATGAAGGCAATGGGCCGAGCGGCGGTGAGCCGAGAAATTTAGGTGTATTGGGGGCATCACGGAACGTGTTTGCGCTCGATCGCGCCATTGTTGACATTCTCAAAGTCGATCCGGTGGCGGTTCCGACCCTGATCGCAAGTCAGCGCTTAGGACTCTGCTCAACGACCGACGAAATCGAGTTTCCGCACCTTTGCCCGATCGATTTACAAATCGCAGACTGGCGACTCCCTGACAAGATGATGCCGATCGATTTTGGCGCGCCTCGCGTTCTCAAATCCACCTTCAAGCATCTTTACATTCGATTCATCAAAGAACCAATGGCAGCCTATCGCTGAGCCAAACCATGAGCTAAAACGCGAAGGATGAGAAAAATTTATGCGGTTCGGCCCTTGGATTACGCGCTGTAATGGCTTAATGATCTTTTAATAACTGTTGTTGCAGCTTGTAAGGTCTAACCCTACTTCTGGGCAGATTCAGTATCGTAAAAGAACCTCATCCTTCGTTCTTATGAATCCAACTCTTCTCCGTCAAGTCTGGGCAATCGTCGAAGCGACTCAAGCCCCACACCTTCTAAACCTTGATGATGCTCATCTTGTTCAGTCTCTTCTCCGGCAGTTCAGTATCCAACAACCGCTCAACTCTGAAGAAATGAAACTTATCTCAAGCTATCTCCATTCGCGAGTGAGTTTAATTCGCGACTTGGCTTCCGATCGCTTAGCCGTTCCCGCCTAAATACCCTTCGATCAATAAATCCGACTCGATCGTTTGCCACCTCACTCGCACTAACTGAATTGCGTCCGTCATCTTCTCTAAACCTAAATTCCCGATCGGCGTTGGGGCATCGCTTCCGCCAATAATTTTCGGTGCCACAAACGCCCAAATTTTTTGTACACAGCCTTGTGCGATCGCCTGAGCTGCTAATATACCCCCACATTCCCACAGCACCGTATTCAAGCCGCGATCGTACAACTGCATCATCACCGCATCAGGCGTTAACTCCTCTAAATTCACGACCTCAACACCCTGTTGGGTAAGATTCGTTTGAACAGCTTGGTCGGCGTTCAACTGAGTAAATACGATCGTCGATGCACTCTCTGTATTCCAAAGATTCGCTTTCAGCGGCAGATTGAGAGTTCGACTCATCACGACCCGCAACGGTTGATGCTGAGAGAGTCCGTGGGTTGTCAACTGCGGATTATCGTTACGAACCGTATTGCCGCCGATGACGATCGCGTCACACATCGTTCTGAGTTGATGAACCCGATGTCGCGATGCTTCACCTGTCACCCAACTGCTATGTCCGCTAGTTGCGGCAATCTTGCCATCCAGCGTCATTGCATATTTGAGAATGCCAAACGGACGATGCCGCAAAATTCGATGCACAAACGCCTCATTCAGCGTCTGACAATCCGCTTCCTCAACCCCGACACTCACTTCAATCCCTGCCTGTTTCAAAGTCGCAATTCCGCTGCCTGCGACCTTTGGATTCGGATCAACCATACCAACCACCACACGCCGAATTCCCGCTTCAACTACGGCTTCCGAGCAAGGCGGCGTTCTGCCATGATGATTACAAGGCTCGAGATTGACGTATAGCGTTGCTCCTTGCGATCTCGCTCCCGCCTGTCTCAGCGCAAACACTTCCGCATGTGGCTCTCCCGCTTTCGGATGAAACCCTTCCCCAACAATTTCTTCATCCGCCACAATAACGCAGCCTACCATCGGATTCGGGGCTGTCCGCCCGATCGCAGTTCGCGCCAACTCCAAGCAGCGCTGCATCATCGCTCGATCAAACGCTGCCGACATTAGTACAGACTGCTAGAAGTCGAGTAATGGCTCAAAATCTCCTGTCCCCACCGTACCAACCGCTCTGAGCCTTCGATCATCAGCAAGTACTGACCCCGATCGAGATGGTGACGATAAATACTGGCAGTCGTCCCCTCTCCGAACAAGCCAAACAGCGCTCCAATCACTGCCCCTAAAAAGCCACTGACGATCGACAACGCCGGAATTAATAAAGGATTTTGCAGCTCTGGAATGCTCAACCAGCCCATGTGACCCGCAACGACGAATAGCAGTCCTGTGATCGCGCCGATCGTTCCAAGGGTCACACTCAGAAGCCGTGCTTTGCGAACGGCAAGCTGCATCGGCTTCATCAGTCCGACGCTTTCGGGATTACTGTAACCTGTACCGACGATCGCAAGGTGTTCAGGGGAAATGCCGTGATAATGGAGCAGGCGGTAGGCTTGAAAAACAGAAGCTTCGTCCGGGAAAACCATCACGGCAAGGAAAGATTGACGACGCATCAAGCCATTTTTGCGGAGGAACCGTGTAACTGACACAGGAGTAGCTCAGGAATAGCAATTTATCCCTGAATTCTAAACCCTCTCGCTTGATTTACCTATGCACCGAAGGAGGAATTTAATTATTGTTTTTATCAGTTTTATAACAACTTTGTTACAAGAAGATTAGCTCTAGATCAGTCACAGGTTTACAGGATTGGATAGAGAAGCTTGAGAGAGAAGCTTGTCCCACTTTATATCTCTATATCTCTCCCTACTCTTACAGCGAATGCGAGGTTTAGTTGCGATCGTGCCCTTGGCTGGTTCCTCCCAGCGCTGCCACGATGACTTCTGCTTCGCCGCTAATGCGCCACAGTGTCCGACTAGCTTCCTTGCTAACCAACTCATATTCGCCTCGAAACGACTCAATCAACGCGGGAATCGCAGATTTTGCATCTGGCCCGATACAACCGAGGGCATAAGCTGCCACCCATCGAACTTGCCAATTTTCATCCTTAAGCGCAGCAATCAAGGCGGGGATTGCTGGCTTTGCTGCGGCGTTAAAACTCGCTAAAACCCAAGCGGCGCTGCTCCGAACATGAGCCACTTTCGAGTCTAGAGCGCTAATCAAAGCTGGAAGTGAGCTAATACCGAGCTTACCCAGCGTTGCAATCGCTTCTCCGCTGACTCGTCGATCCTCGTCGCGTAAGCGTTCTACTAAAGCGGGAATTGCAGTTCGCGCTTCGGGACCGATGTTCCCGATCGTCCGTGCCACTTCCCGCCGGATGCACCAATCACGATCCTGAAACTCTCGAATTAGCGCAGGCAACACATTTTTCGATGCCGTACCCAGTTCCCCAAGCTCTCGGATCGCTTCAATCCGCGCGATCGTCTCTCCGGTTGAAAGCATTGGCGTTAAGCGTCTCAGTCGTTGCTCGATCTGAGATTTACGCAACACCTCCGCGCTCAGCCCGACTCGCTGCCCCAGTTCTTCGAGAACAAAATCCGGCACATCAATCTCGGTACTCCGCGTTAAGCAGCAATCCCGCATCGCCAGCAAGAATCCTTGAATCGTGTCCGGCGCACCCGGCATGGTATCTGCCTGCATCAACCAGGTACTCCAAGCCGTGCGATCGTCCTGATACTGTTCTACTAAATGCAGCGCGGCTAAACACTCGGCTAGCGGGTCAAGAGAAAATGTGATTTGATCTTGGGCAGGGCCGATCGCATGGACAATTCGCAATCGTTTTTCCAGGTGCCTGAGCCTTGCTTTTACGGTCTCTTCGTCTGCCTCAGTTTGAGCTTGCAGCGCATCCAGAATTGCTTCGCGTTTCGCTGGAGCCGGACGATAAAAATGCTTCAGGCATTCCCAAGCAATAATTTTTGTGTCTTCATGCACCGTGAGATTATCTGGCTCATCTTCTGCTGCATCGCGATTCAGCTCGTTGAGATAACTCAGCATCAAGTCCGGAATATTATCCGGCAGAACGCCCTCACTGCCCTCTTTTTTCGCGATCATCTGCTCTGCGTAAAGCTTTGCCAGTAGAACGGTGATATTGCGCTGTCCTACCATTCTCGATAGTTGACTACACGCATCAAAGTATTCGGCATCTGTGAATAATTCCCGCTTGTGGCGTTGATTCAAATACGCTTCCAGAAATGAAGACAAGCGATTTCCTTCGATCCGTAGGGGCTTCACGGTTGTTTTGGGAACCTCGTCTAAGGTTTCTTCAACCCGCGAGGTGACGACCAAAGCGTTGGCTGGAAAGTCAGGATGTCCGGGGCGGATTTGCTGGCGTGTTTCTTCGCTCAGTTCAGACAGTCGATCGACAATCACCAAAATTCGTCGCTGTCTCAGCAATTTCTCTAAAAACTCATCGCAGAGTGGATCGGCGGCATCAATCAAGGCTTGCAGTTGTCCCCGAATTGCCTCACGGAACGGACTCTTCTCTTCGGGTAGCTTGAAATCTAGTTCCTGCTCGATCAGAACAGGCAGCATTCGATGCCGGCTTAGGCGCTCATCCGGATCGTCTGACATTGCCCATTTTGCCAAGTGACAGGCGAGGCTCGTTTTTCCGACTCCACCCTCGCCCCAGATCAATAAACACTGCCGCCCGTCCCAAAACGTTGTGTGTAAATCATGGCTGCTCAGTTCTGCGATCGCGTTGCCGTCCATCACCACCGGAATTGGAATATACACCTTGCGATCGCTGACCGTGCTTTTGTGAGCAAATGCCTCCCGTGCAACGTTAATCTGCTGCTTCACCCACGCATCTAACACTCGCGGGTGATAATGCAGCCAACCAATAAACAACACGAACCGCAATGGAATTTTAATACTGCCGCCTAAAGGACTCGCAATCTCAAAATCTGTGTAAGGTTGTAGTGCATTATTTAGTTTAAGTAACCATAAGGGACGAACGAGTAATACAGTGAGCCACAGCGAGGGCATCGATAACAGATAAAGCGCGATCAATGCGGCTGCGGGATTCGCCTGTGACCACTCAAACACCCGCTCGAATAGCCGCGAATCCTTTTCGTTCTTAAGAACGTTGAGCGATCGACGCACAGTAGCGGTAACTTCTTCGTTAAACTGAGCTTGCGGGTTTTCCAGAATAGGCAATGCTGTTTCGAGAGTGCTGTAAGCCGCAACTAGCTCGGAAGCAGATAGCTTTGCTGCTTTATCCTGCAATACCCCTGCCAATCGTCCCACGGATACTGCGGCGTTGATCCGCACTCCTGAATCCTCATCTTTGAGTGCATTAACTAACTTTGGCAGCGTCGATCGTGCATTCGTTCCGATCCGCCCCAGGGCAGTTGCCGCACTAGAGCGGACATCTTTATCCAGATCTTTGAGCAGATAAGTCAGTTCCGGAACCGCTGCGCTTGCCGCTGCGCCAATTCGCCCTAATGCTAGTGCTGCAAACAATCGAGTTTTGCGATCGGGGTGCTGCAAAGTGCTTCTCAGTTGCGGAACGGCTGCACCTGCCTCTCCTGCAAACGCCCCTAAAGTCGATGCAGTAGTCATCCGAATTTCTGCATCTGGGTCGGCTAGCAACTGCGCCAAGATGGGCACTGCCGATTTGGCATCTGCGCCTAGCTTACTGAGGGCAACGATCGCCGCTAGTCGCATGTCTCTTTCCGGTGCATTCAGCGCATCGGTGAGCGCAGGAATTGCTGGTTTAGCATCGGCTCCAATCTCTGCGATCACGTTAATCGCTTTAATCCGAACAGTGCGATTTGGATCTTCGAGTGCGGCAGTTAAATCTGGGACGGCTTCCTTTGCTGCACTGCCAAACTTGCCAATGGCTTGTGTCGCACCGATACGAATGTCGGCATCTTTGTCTTTAAGTGCAATCATCAAGGCTGGAATCGCGCTTTTTTCGGGATTTTCTAATTTTGAAAGCGCAGCTAAAGCGGCAAGCCGAATTTCTTTAGATGAACTACCGATCGCCTCGATGAAGACTGGAGTTGCAGCTTTGGCGTTCAGTTCACCCAACCTGGCAATTGCAAACAAGCGCGATCGTTGCGGTTCTTTCTCGTTTTGAGCAAGGGCGATCAGGGCTGAGATCGTGGGCTTGCCGCGCTTTTTGAGATCTGCGGCGGATTGTTCTGTCGTTACCAGCTTGCGGATTTCTGCGGGCGTCGTTTGTGCTGAGCCTGAACTTGAGGCGAGTGTTAGCGCCAGACATAACAGCGTTGCTTGACTCGCTAATGTGAAAATCTTGGGGGTGTGCGCTGCCATAGAAAAAGCCTGCAAACGAGATCCATCGTATGCAGGGCTACAACTCGGATTTGGATGCGGATGAATTTGACGGTGAGAAGATCCGTAAAATTCCTAGTCTTCAAACACGATGCAACCCTGACTCCGTAATAGTTCCCAGAGCGATCGACTAAATAACGCGATCTTCCAGGCAAAAGCAGCGCTCTAACTGGTTCGATCAAACTTCCTTCTGCTAAGTATTTATTCTTAGGGCAAGATGAGAGCAAAAATCAGTGATTAAACTCAATGAGCGTCATAGATTAATTTGTTGTTTAAACTTTCTTTAATTACTATTCACCATTTCTAATCTTTTCCCTATACTGACTTTCATAAGAGCGGTTAGTTAAGCCGCACCGAAAAAGTTTTCGCATTTTCAATAAACCTTATCTTTAGGAGTAAAGTGATGACCCTGGCAAACAGTCAAAGCCTGGAAAATTCTCATATCTTGTTTACCTTGAAAAGCTTCTTAATCTGGGTCTTTACACTGACTGTCTGCATGATTGTGATTGGTTTTCCGGTGTTTGTTTTAGTCGTTTCAGTAAGTGCTGTCGCCGCATTTGCATTGAATGCAATTCTGCCTTTTAGCTCGATTCTGTTTGTATCGGCGCTCGTGATTGGCGTTCATGCTTTTGGGATTATGTTTGCGGCAGCATGGTTGACGGCAAAAGGCATTCATCCTCAAGAAGTTGAGTTTCTGCGCTGGTTGAATGGTAAAGAAAACCCGTTGCATACTTCGGTGTATGCGTCTTGCCCCTTAACTTGTGAACTCAGCGAATAAGCTTCGCATCAATATCATTCGGTGAACTGGTCTGACACGCCCGACTTTGGTCGGGCTTTTTTATGAGTGTTTACTTTACGCTTCTTTATATGTTTTAATCGCAGTTCCCGAATTATGATGAGTGGACGATCGACTCCGGATTCTTAAGTCTTATCTCTTTAAGCCCTATCTAAGTCGAATGCCGCTAAGTAAAGTTTTGCTGAGTTGAGTGAGTTCCCATGCTAAAGTTACCGATTCCGATCTGTGTGATTGTGGGAACGCGCCCCGAAGCAATCAAGATGGCTCCGGTAATTCAAGCGTTTGGGCGATCGCCTGTGTTTGATACGCAGGTCGTTCTGACGGGTCAGCATCGCGAGATGGTGGATCAGGTGATGCAATTGTTCGATTTGTCTGCACAGCACGATCTGGCGATCATGCAGCCAAAGCAAACGCTGACAGATATTACCTGTTGGGCACTGCGGGGATTAGAAGAGTTATTTCAAAAGCTTCAGCCGCGAATGGTTTTAGTGCAGGGAGATACGACGACCGCATTTGCGGCAGCACTGGCAGCGTTTTATCAAAAAATCCCGATCGCTCACGTTGAAGCAGGATTGCGAACGGAGAATATTTTTAATCCATATCCGGAAGAGGCAAATCGACGATTAGTTTCGCAAATCGCTCAGCTTCATTTTGCACCAACCTCGCTTTCCGTGGAAAATTTACAGCGATCGGGGGTGTTGGGTGAGATTCATCAAACCGGAAATACGGTGATCGACGCGCTGTTAACGGTTGCCGATCGACATCCTCCTTGCGAGATTCCGGGGTTGGATTGGTCGAAGTACCGCACGATTTTGGCAACGGTGCATCGTCGTGAAAACTGGGGACAACCGCTCGAAGATATTGCTCAAGGGTTTCTCAAAGTTCTAACTCAGTTTGAAGATACGGCGCTGCTGCTGCCGTTGCACCGCAATCCGACTGTTCGAGAACCGTTAACCGCAATTCTCGGTGATCACCCACGAGTGTTTTTAACGGAGCCGCTTGACTATACAGACCTGGTCGGCGCGATGCAGCGATGTTATTTATTGCTCACGGATTCGGGTGGAATTCAAGAAGAAGCACCGAGTTTAGGTAAGCCTGTTTTGGTGCTGCGGGAGACAACCGAGCGACCAGAGGCAATCATGGCGGGGACTGCTAAGTTGATTGGAACAAACGCGGACAATATTTTGAAAGAAGCGGGTGAACTGTTGAGTAGTTCGATCGCTTATCAAACGATGGCAAATGCTGTCAGCCCGTTCGGAGATGGTTTGGCTTCTGAAAGAATTGTTCAGATTGTAGAACGGTACTTGTCAGGAGCGACTGAAGCTTAGCTACTTGCCTGAATTCCCCGCGCTCTTATCTGATTCACAAAAAATTCTTCAAGCGAAGGACGCGCCAGATCGATTGAAATCAATTGCCCATTCATCAAGCGCAAGCTGCCTAAGAAATCTTGAGGTTCGCCCTGAAGATGTCCTGTCCATAGTCCATCTTGAAGTTCCAAATCTGGAATCCATTGATGCAGCATTTCTGGTTTTCCGCCTTTGACCGAAACGTGATACTGCTCAGCCGTTCCAAGAAGCTCTTGCATCGAGCCGATCGCAATCAGTTCGCCTTTTGCCAGCAGCGCCACGCGATCGCAAATCTTCTCCACATCCGACAGCACATGGCTGTTAAAGAAAATTGTTTTGCCCTGTGATTTAAGCGACAAAATAATCTCACGCATTTGGTAACGTCCCAGCGGATCGAGTCCTGACATCGGCTCGTCCAGAAACACCAAATCTGGATTGTTGATCAACGCTTGCGCCATTCCAATGCGTTGCAGCATTCCTTTTGAGTATTGCCGCAATTGTTTTTTCTTCGCAGCAGACTGAGCTAAACCGACAAGATCGAGCAGTTCAGGAATTCGTTTGCGCTGTTGCGATCGCTCAATTCCAAATAAATCTCCAGCGAAATTCAGCACCTCCCAGCCTGTGAGATAGTCATAAAAATAGGGATTTTCGGGGAGATAGCCGATGCGTTGCTTCACGGTGCGATCGCCAAGAGAAGCGCCTAACACAGTGGCCCGCCCTGATGAGGGACGCACAATTCCCAATAGCGTTTTGAGCAAGGTTGTTTTTCCGGCTCCATTCTGTCCGAGCAACCCAAATGTTTCACCCTCGTATACGGTGAGACTGACGGAGTTCAGAGAAGGCACCTTCTTATTCATCCAGAACCCAGTGCGGTAGATTTTACCGAGTTCGTAGGTTTGAAGCGCGATCAAACGTTCAATGACCGGAAGTTGAAGGCGAGTTGCAACAGCAGAATCCATAGGTACTCCAAGCTCTACTGAGTAGCCATTTAATCACCTCCTATCATTCCCGCCGCAGTAATCTTTGCGATCGTCCCTCCGCGAAATTTTGTAAACTTTGGTTAGAAGCGTATCTTTCCTCGTTTATGACTCGTTCAAAATTTGTTGCAGTGCTGACCGGAATTATCTCTCTGGTACTGGGTGTGGGTTACTTGTTGCTGGTTCAATTGCTCGATTTTCGCGGGGAAATGCTTCCGGCTCCGATCGAAGTAATTCCGCCGTTCTTTTTCTAAATCATCTCCAATCGTCGATCGTATCTTCGGACGATCGCGGAATTTCCTCGTATTCTGGCATTCTTAATTCTTCTAAAGGTTCTGGCGCTTCTGCTTTCATCTCAAGCTGCAACGGTCGAATCACTCGCGTCACTGCCTCTTGCATAAACGCTTTGATAAATTCATCGCGTCGATTGAGGTGGAACTGCTTCTGCACTACTTCTGAGATGCCACCATCGCCCCAGTTCTGATCATTGCGGAAATATTCGATAAAGCTCCGACCTGCAATGCGCGTTAGATAGGCAGCGCTCACCCCTTGAATGGCTCGACCGGCAATGAAGCCTGCAACACTGAATTGCATCGCAGTGGTCACAACCTCGATCGCACCTCGAACAATTCCCAATCCCACCAGCGTTTTTGCAAGTGAAATCGCCATCTCCCGCGCATGGCCAGTCGTAATCTCACACCCATAAATTCGCCCAATTTCAACTACCATCTGAGCATTTACCGCCGCTGTTGCCAGCAAATCAATGATTGGGATTGGGGTCGCAGCAATCACCCCGGCTCCGATCCACTGATAGCGATCGACTAATTTCTCTGCTTGTCTGCGTCGTTGCTCATCAATCAATCGCCGTGCTTCTTCGCCTAAACGCTGCGACTGAATCAGAATATTGTCCGCCAGCAGATCTTCGCCTTCAGTGCGTAGAATCTGGGCAATGCGATCGATCAGCGCTGTCATTTCTGGGTCAGGATAGAGCCACTCTCCGGTTTCAGTCCGCATCGCTGGAGGATTTGCCGCGATCGCCACAACATCCTCGAATGCTACCGTCCCGCGTACTCGCTGCCGTAACCGCGCCAAAATTGCCTCTAAATCTTCCTCGGTGTAGAGATCTGCTTTGTTGAGAACCAGGATCGATCGCTTCCCAATCTGGGTTAATGCTTGCAAGGGTTCATACTCCGACTGCCGCAAGTCGTTATCCAGCACAAACAGAACTAAATCTGCTTCAGTTGCCAATCGTCGCGCGAGCGTTTCACGCTCGGTTCCCACGACTCCCACCTCTAAAATTCCAGGCGTGTCCGTGATGATGATCTCTCGATCGACTCCGCTTAACTTCAATCGATGCGTTGCGCCTGCTTCCGTTGTGCCCATCGGTGCGCCCACTTCCCCGACAATCTGCCCCATGAGCGCATTAATCAGGGAAGTTTTCCCGGCTGATCCCGTTCCAAACACCACAAGCCGAAATTCCCCTCGCGCTAAATCTTGTTCAATCAGCTTCGATCGCAACATCAATTCTCGTCGTGCAATCTCATCCTGAATCTGCGCGACCTGCTGCCGAACTGCTTGTAAATTCTCTTGTGCCGCTTCTGTTTTGACTTCTGAAACTTTGGGAATTGCCCGTCTGCGGCGTTTGGTTTGATTTGGCAACCAGAAAAAATAATAGGTAAAGGCTGCGATCAAAACCGCCAGCAGCACAATTACCAGAAAAATTACCAAATTCGCCAGAAATGGATTTGCGATCGCCCAACTTAATCGCGTGATCGAGTCGATTAGCCAGATCACCAGTCCCAGGATCACCGCAATACCGACAACCAGCGTAATCAGTCGAGATAGGCGCATGACTTTTACTTAGAGCGACTTTTCTCTATTGTGGCGGATCTGCCTCTTATCGATAAGCAACCTGAACGATCGTCAGTTGAATTTCTGAGCAAGATTTTCTATCGTCAAAACGTCGATACTCTCAAAATTCTAAAACGCAAAAACTATGAGTCTTTTTGATCAAATCGTCAGCGCTGTCTCTAATCCCCAGCAGCAAGCCTCTACTAACCAACTCGGCAGCATTTTAGGTGTTGCTCAGCAAGTTGCAGGCAACCAAGGACTCGATCCAAATCTCACCCAAACGGTAATGTCGTTGCTTGGTGGGCATGTGCGATCGTCCTTGCAGCAAACGCAAGCCACTCAAGGCAATGCTCAGGTGCAAAACTTGGTCAGTCAATTTGCGGGACTCGGCAGTAATCCTCAAGCCGTTAACACGCTCTTCCCAGGAGCCGCCCAGCAGCAGGTGTCTGAAAATATTGCACAACAGACTGGACTGAACCCAGGCATGATTCAGTCAATGCTGCCCGTGCTTGTGCCGCTAGTTCTCAATCTCCTGCAAAGCGGCTCGATGCAGCAGGGCGCTCAATCGGGCGGTGGAAACCCAGTGCTGAATACCTTTCTCGATGCCGATCGCGATGGCGATGTCGATGTCGGTGATGTCATGGGCATGGCTGGGCGATTCTTGGGTCAACGCTAAACGCTAGTCACCCAGAAAGCAAGAAAGCGGACAGGTTCAAGATCCTGTCCGCCTTCATACTTCCTTAGTAATTGTTTTTGCTAAAGCTCTTGCCACCCCCGGCTGCGCCTGCCCGCGACTCTCGCGGCTTCGCTTTATTCACTTTAAGTTCTCGACCCAGCCATTCTGCACCGTCTAACTCAGCGATCGCCGCATCTTCTTGGGCATCTTCAGCCATCTCGACAAAAGCGAATCCCCGTTTTCTGCCCGTTTCTCGGTCTGTCGGAAGGCTCACTCGGCTGACTGTGCCGTACTCAGCAAACACTTCTTTGAGATCCTCTTCGGTTGCCTGGAAGGACAAGTTTCCAATATAAATAGTCACGTTACTCTCCAAACCATTCTTGTGAGGGGCGAACTCGGAGAAAGCCGATCGAGCAGAACATCAATGCAACCCAACAGCCGTCGCCGAACTCTTGTTTTGAGAGTATTATACTAGACTCATTCTGAATTGAGAAGCACAGTTACCGTCATTCGTCTACCTGTAAAAACAGGAATTTCTATCATTTGCCCTGTAAATTTCTATCGAAGCATCCGTGTAATTCCTGATGAAACGTTTTCAATGGTAAGAAAAGATTTTTTCTCAGAAAGTTGACAAAACGTTACAGAGTTAGCGAACCTAGAAGATAGGAATCAGTGCTGTGCGCTGTTCTAGAACGAGCGAGTTTAGCAGGAACGAGTAAGATTCAAAATTTTTTAAGAATCTCTCGCTTCTGTCTGTAGCGCAGGCAACAATCAGCTAGGTTAGGAGAGAAAACTTCTTTTCTTAACCTCGCCTTAAGTCTGTAGGTGTACTCTGTGAGAATACCTACATACGTTGCCTTGCGTTTTATTTTTATGGCGTTTTTTCAACAAAGAATCCGTTTAGGTCTGTCTTTCTCCTCGATTGCAGCCCTGATGATGGGCGTAGCAGCTTGTTCCCCTCAAACTACGACCACACCTCAGGGCGCTACGGGCAGCAGTCCCACTGCTCCAACTGCTTCGGCTCCCAATGCAGGAGCAGCAGTCTCGATCAACGGAGCGGGAGCGACGGCTCCGAGTCTGCTGTACCAACGCTGGTTCCAGGAATATAACAAGCAAAACCCAGGTGTCCAAATCAGCTATGACTCCGTGGGTAGCGGTGCAGGCGTGAAGCGGTTCATCGATCAAACCGTTGATTTTGGAGCCTCTGACGATCCCCTGAAGGACGAGGATCGAACAAAAGTTCCGGCAGAACGCGGCAAAGCGGTTCAGGTTCCCTCGACAGGGTTGTTTATCGTCATGGGATACAACGTGCCTGGGCTGGCGGATCTGAAGCTGTCGCGCGAAGCGCTCTGCGGCATTGTCGATGGGTCGATCAAATCTTGGGACGACCCGAAAATCAAAAAAGATAACCCGAATGCTCCCAGTCAGCCGCTGACCTTTGTTCACCGCTCTGACGGCAGTGGCACAACAGCAATTTTCACCTCGCACGTTGCCAAAGCCTGCCCGAATTGGAAAGCAGGTTCAGGTAAATCCGTGGAGTGGCCGACCGGAACTGGCGGTAAAGGCAATGAGGGTGTGACTGCTCAGATTCAGCAGACCCCGGGCGCGGTTGGATATATTGAGTATTCTTTTGCAAAGCAAAATAATGTGACGGCTGCAAGTTTGCAGAACAAATCGGGTGCATTCATTGCCCCGACTCCTGAAGCTGCGGCTAAAGCATTCTCCGGCGCGAGCGTTCCGGCTGACTTTGCGATGAAGGTTCCTGATCCAGAGGGCAAAGATGCCTACCCGATCGCCGGCTTGACTTACCTGCTGCTGTACGAAAATCCGAAAGACCCCGCTAAAGCAAAGGCGTTTAACGATTTCATCAGATGGGCTTACACAGACGGCAAAGCCTTTACAAATGAATTAGGGTTCATTCCTCTGCCGGAAGATGTGTCGACCAAGGCGGCTTCCGCATTAGATTCAATCAAGGTTGCGGCAACGAAGTAGTTGCGGTGATTGGCTAGAGAGAACAAATGGCTCTCTAGCCAGTGCACGATCGCGTGGTATTGTTTTTATCACTTTCTGTAAAACGGTTTTTATGGCTGCGCCTGCGGAGCGATCATCGCGAATGTCTTGGAGACGTACACCTGCGTCTCGCTTGACTGATAAGGGATTTATTTGGTTGACGGCTGCGTTTGCGGTTGGCGTTGGGGTGTTGTTATTAGCGATCGCAGGTCGAGTCGGAACGGATGCGCTCCCGGCAATTCAGAAATTTGGGCTTGGGTTTCTCGTTACGAGCCGATGGAGCGTCAATGATGAAGTGTTTGGCGCACTGACTCAGATTTATGGAACGCTGGTGACTTCGTTTTTGGCACTGTTACTGGCGGTGCCTGTTGGCATTGGAGTGGCGCTATTTTTGAGCGAAGACTTTTTGCCGCCGCGTGTAAAGCAGCCGATCGTCTTTATGGTTGAACTGCTGGCAGCAATTCCGAGCGTGGTATACGGATTGTGGGGCATTTTCGTGCTGATCCCGGTGCTACGCCCGTTTGGAATATGGTTGAATTCGACGCTGGGCTGGATTCCGATCTTCAGTACGGCTCCCGCAGGGCCTGGAATCTATGCAGCAGGAATTATTTTGGCAATCATGATTTTGCCGATTATTGCAGCAATTTCGCGGGATGCGCTCGTGGCGGTTCCATCTGAATTGCGCCAAGCTGCTTATGGATTAGGTGCAACTCGATGGGAGACAATTTTTAGAGTCTTGTTGCCCGCCGCGTTTTCTGGAATTGTCGGTGGCATTATGTTGGCACTCGGTCGGGCAATGGGTGAGACGATGGCAGTGACGATGGTGATTGGTAACGTCGATTCGATCCGATCGCTCTCGATTTTGTCTCAAGGTTCGACGGTGGCTTCGCTGTTAGCGAACCAATTTGCGGAAGCGAGTGGGCTGCAAGTGGCATCATTGATGTATGCCGCGCTGATTTTGTTTGCCTTAACGCTGGTTGTAAATGTGTTAGCGGAAATTGTCGTTCGCCGATTCAGCATGAAGCTTTAGGCGCTACGATCAAATTGAGATAAGAACTTGTATGGATTCTCCAGAATTTGCGACATCAGGGCGCAGCTTAAAACGATCGCCCGGTTCTCCCCGAACCTTGTTTTCTTCCGCCATGACCGTTGTGGCGTTTCTCTGTGCAGGGTTGGCACTGATTCCGCTAGCGGCGGTGATGATTTATGTGCTGATTAACGGCGCTTCTCGACTCACGCCTAGCGTCTTTTTGGAACTGCCTCCGGCTCCCGGACTGGCAGGTGGAGGATTCGGCAATGCGTTCTTGGGAACGTTGTTGACCGTTGGCATCGCCTCATTGATGGCAATTCCGTTTGGAATTATTGGGGCAATTTACTTGTCTGAGTTTGGACGAGACACGAAGCTAGCGGAGACCGTGAACTTCTTAACGAACGTCTTGAGCGGTGTGCCGTCGATCGTCATTGGGGCGTTTGCGTATGCGGTTGTGGTGCTGCGGACGGGGACATTCTCAGCAGTGGCAGGTGGGTTTGCGCTGGCGGTGTTGATGTTGCCGACGATCGTCAGAACCGCAGCCGAGGCGCTGGAAGCTGTGCCAAATGAGTATCGTCAAGCGGCGATCGGACTGGGTTCGACTCGGCTGCAAACGACCTTACAGATTGTGCTGCCGTCAGCGACTCCGGCGATCGTCACCGGAATTTTGCTAGCATTGGCACGGGCTGCGGGTGAAACGGCTCCGGTGCTGTTCACGGCTTCTTTCAACCGATTCTGGAATACAACCTTGTGGCAACCGACGGCAACGATGTCACGGCTAGTGTTTGACTTTGCTACGTCTCCGTTTAAAGCGCAACAAGAGCTTGCGTGGGCAGGCTCATTAGTCTTAGTTTTGTTGGTTTTGATCACAAGCATTTTGTCGCGCATGGTGATTAAACGTCGATAAGTCTTTTTACCGCTTCGATCCCTTATTCCTCTATTCACTTTATGACTTCTAGAGTTCAGGACGTTCGTCAAACCGAAAGCGTCTTTCGCACTGAAAACCTCAACATCTACTACGGCGACTTCTTGGCAGTGCGAGATGTGTCGATCGAGATCCCCAAAAACGCTGTCACCGCTTTTATTGGGCCTTCGGGCTGCGGTAAGAGTACGGTGATTCGCTGCTTCAATCGATTAAATGATTTGATCAATTCGTTCCGCACCGACGGCAAGATTTATTATCACAATCAAGATCTCTATGCGCCTGAGGTTGATCCGGTCGAAGTGCGGCGGCAGATTGGCATGGTGTTCCAAAAGCCAAACCCATTTCCCAAAACCATTTATGACAATATTGCGTTTGGGCCTCGGTTGCTTGGGTTCAAGGGCGATATGGATGAGTTGGTGGAACGATCACTCAAACAAGCGGCACTCTGGGACGATGTGAAAGATAAGCTCAAAGCTTACGGAACAGATTTGTCGGGAGGTCAGCAGCAGCGTTTATGTATTGCGCGGGCGATCGCGGTGCAGCCCGAAGTGATTTTGATGGACGAGCCTTGTTCGGCACTTGACCCGATTTCGACGCTGAAGGTTGAAGATCTGCTGCAACAATTAAAAGAGAAATATACGATCGTGATTGTGACGCACAATATGCAGCAAGCGTCTCGTGCATCAGATTACACCGCATTTTTCAACGTAGAAGCGAACTCGAAAGGACAAAGAACCGGATACATTGTGGAATACGAGCGCACGGAGCGAATTTTCCAAAATCCGCAAGAACAAGCGACTCAAGCTTATGTCAGCGGTCGTTTCGGCTAAATCACAGGTTTGACAGGCTGAGAGGAGGGAGCAAGGTTTATCTTGCTTCTTTTTTTTGCGGGCTGCGAAGCTGCACAAAGCTGGCAACCTCTAATCGAGAGGCTTCGAGCTTCAGGGTGAGAATGCGGGCGGTAATGTTTGAGGCTTCGAGCTGGCGTAAATCGGTACGATCGCGAATTAGAGCTTCGATGGCGCGGGTCACAGGTTCGGGACTCGGTTGATTGTTTGCCCAGACTTTGAGATTGTTTAGTTGCAGCGATCGACCTGAAACGATTTGCGGTTCGGCTTCGGCAACGATTTTAAGCTTCGCGGGATCGCCTTGCTCTTGGAGTTCAATTTGAAACCGGATTCGGTTTTGTGGCAGTAGGGTCAGTTGGGGATTGAGGAAGTCGTAACGCTCGATCTGTCTTGCTTGTCGCCGCAGGAGCTGAAGTCCGAGATTGCGGAGCCGAGCGGTGACAAAGGGCGATCGTAAAGCGCGATCGATATCTGCTTGGGTGAGAACCACGCGAACGCCTGCTTGCAACGGTTTTGCAAGTTTACGGCTTCTGAGTTGTAGCGAGATCGGATCGGTTTCGACTTCTAACGTATCGATGCGGAATTCCTGAATTGGGAAAAGTCCTCGTCCAGCAATGCGAACGAGATTGGCGCGACCTTGAATAATTTGGTAACTCGGAGCATTATCGACTCGCACCTGAAGCTGTTCTGCGGCAACGAGTTGTTTGCGGATTTGGGTTTCGGCGACGCGATCGACTACGATTCCGGTTGGGGAAAGGATGCCGAGTAAGCTTGAGAGCAAGATGGTGAAGAAGTCCATATCCGGGTAACTCGCAATTCTTGATACTTAATTGATACTTGATGTGCTTGATGCTGCTAATGACTGCATCAAGCCTGAAAATCTCGTCGTTGAGTCTGCGAATCTCGTCATCGAGTCTGCAAACCCCGTCGTTGAGTTTATAATCCGCGCGATTAGCCGTATCAAACTGTTCCGTCAAGAATTGTTGCCTTGAAGGAGCAGTGAGTATGTCAAGTTAACGTAAGTTCGACGAGTTTTCTCGCTGCGGTTTGAGCGACTGCTTGCCCCCTAAATCCCCCACACGTGGGGGACTTCAAGCCCACTTCTTTTATTCAAAGTCCCCCATTCATGGGGGATTTAGGGGGCTGAAGCCGACTCAAACGCAGCGAGCTACAACTTGTGTGTACACGGTAGCATTCATAGGGAATTTAGGGGGCAACCCGGATTCAGCATCGAAGCGAATTCTGTCTGTCGAACTCACGTCAAGTTAAGCTTGCAGATCGATCGCACCTTGCCGCAGAATCTTCCATCCCTCGCTCGTCCATTTTGCCACCGTTGAAGGAGTACCCGAAGCCATTTCTTCAGACTGGGCATCTAACACTAACACCTCCGGAAACTCTGCTGTGATCGCACTCATCGACAGTAATGCAGGTTGCCCAGATCGATTGGCGCTTGTGGTTGCCAACGCTCCAGTCTGGGCGAGAATTTGCCGTGCGATCGTATGATTCGGAACTCGAACGCCGATTGTTGTCGGATCACTCGGATTCATCGCCGCAGGAACGCGATCGTTTGCTGGAAGAACCAGAGTTAATGCACCCGGTAGATATTTTTGTGCGATCGAATTCCAGATTTCTAATTCTCGATCGCTGCCTTTTACATAGTTCCAAAGTTCTTCGATTTCACTTGCCATCAAAATCAAAGGCTTATCAAGGCTACGTTGTTTAGCGACATAGATTAGCTCGGCTCGATCGGGTCTTGCGGCTAATGCAGGAACAGTGTCGGTCGGAAAACTTGCAAGATGTGTTCCACCTCGAACTGAAGTTACTAATGTTTTGAATTCAACTTGTGGCATAGGTAATTCAAATTAAGGCTCTCAGTTTATCATTCTCAACGATTGCGAGAGCGATCGACCTGTTCCCCCACGTCTGACTAAAATGAGTTCTGCACTGATGCTCACGGCGATTTCTTCCGGTGTTAATGCACCAATATCTAACCCGATCGGCGCGTAGATCGATCGAAGTTTCTCCGGTGAAATTCCGGCTTTCTCGATCGCTCGAAAAACCTGTTTTACCCGCTTTTCGCTGCCAATCATTCCAAGATAACGACAAGGCAAAGTACGATCAAGTAATGCTTGGAGGGCAGCTAAATCATACTGATACCCGCGAGTAACCAGCGCTGCATAAAGTTCTGTATGTGTTGCAAGTTGAGCGACAGCATCAGCGATCGGACAGTTAAAAACCTCGGCATTGGGGTAGAGATTGGCATTTGCCCATTCTGAACGATCGTCTTGAACTATCACTTGAAATCCAATTAAATCGGCAACCTTCGCCAATTGAATCCCGCAGTGTCCTGCTCCGACAATTAGTAATGTTGGGGATGGCTCAATGATCTCAATGAATGCTTCATCGAGACAGTCTTCTGAGAGATAAGGAGACTGATGTGGAGCGAAAGGAGTCACGATCGACACCGATTGTCCAGATTCGAGTTGGGTCAGGATTTGCTGAGTGAGAGCAAGATAGCGATCGCTCTCCCAGCGCTCCAGCCAGACGCGCATTATTCCGCCGCAAATCCCTTGCGTGTCCCGTTGCAATGCGCCTGTGAGGTCAATTTCTACCCATTGCTTTTCTCCAGTTTGCAGCACCTTCCGAGCTTTCTGAATGACTTTTGCTTCTCCGGCTCCACCCCCGATCGTGCCAAAAATTTCGGTTTCGGTAATGATCATTTTCGCGCCGACTTCACGCGGTACAGAGCCTTGGACTTGCATCACGGTTGCCAGCACCGCAGGCATTTTTTCTAACAGTTGACGATAACAATTAAGCATGACCCAACTGAGCGGACATGACCTGATTGTAAATGAGAATCTCTGTGCTTCTTCTAGACCTACTGGGATGCGTCGATCGTCTCATTCTGCTTAACGTGAGTCTCCAACGCAAGACAGGGCTGCAAGCTAATCAACCCTGTCTTGCGTGATGATTAGTCCAAGCTATACAGGTCGCCAGCGTCCAACCTCACCCGTGACCAAGCTGGAATAATATAGGTTGCCGTCAGTCCCGGTTTTGATTTGCGTCAAGCCAAACAAACCCTCGTCAAAGCGTCGCTGACCAACAAATGTGCCTGTTTCATCGAAGATCAACGCATCCACAGTGCCCCGGCTCATATCGGTGATGAATAGATTACCGTCATAGACCGCAGGGAAAGTGCTTCCGGTGTAGAAGTCACCAACATTGATCGCATTACCACCACCGCCATCGTGACGATAGCTATAAATCGGATTCGTCACCGTTTGACCGCTGCTATAAAATGCTTGGACATTGGGCAGTCTGTCATAACCGCCTGTTCTGAAGTTGCCTTCATATGCCACCCAGCCGAAGTTTGCGCCAGCCCGTCCGGTGTTGACTTCTTCCCACTGCGACCACCCGACCTCGCCGATGTAAGGTTGTCCGTTATCTCGGTTAATCGTAAAGCGGAACGGATTTCTCAAGCCGTATTGCCAGATCTTCGATCGGTTGCTTTGCGGATTGCCATCAAAGAACGGATTCGAGGACGGCGCATTACCTGTAATCGGATCGATCCGCAGAATCTTACCAGATAAGTTGTCGAGCGTTAAGCTGCGGAATGCTCTTGGATCAACTGCATTATATGAAGCCCCATCGCCGTTACTCACATACAAGTAGCCATCCGTACCAAACTTCACTGTTCCGACTGTATGGGATTCACTATCGATAATCAGGAAGTCCTGAACGTAGTTGCCATTCGCGTCTTTACCCGATTCAGGGATGCTGAAGTCGTTGGTGCTGTTCAAGTCTGGTCGGCTGATGTACTGCCAAAGACTGTTTTTACCAAGAATCACCACTTCGCTGCCCGGATTGATCGACACCACTCCGTTGGTAATCGTTGCGGTAAATCGTCCTAATCGCGCGGTACGGTTGCCTACGCCATCACGAGCCGCCAAGCCAGAAGCACTGCGCGTCTCAGGCGGGTCATACGAATACAGCAAGTAGACATACGGATTGCTATTGAAGAATTGCGGATGCACCGCTAAACCGAGCAAACCACGATCGCGGGGACTATTGACGATCTCAGAGATGTCGACGACTGGCGTTTGTTGCAACACTCCATTGCGAGTGACTCGCACTACGCCATTTTTCTGAGCGATGAACATATACTCACCGCCTGGTGTCCAATCGAACGCAGTCGGCTGCAAGAGTCCCGAAATTACTGCTTGACGACTGATATTACCGAAATCATTGTCTGCGATCGACAGCGTTGCGGTTGGCTGAGTGCCTAAACTACCCCCGCTCGGATTGCTCAAGGTGACATTGACGGTTTCGTTGCGCTCGCCCTCTGCGTCATCTCTGAGCGCGATCGTGAAGGTCTTGCTGGTTTCTCCGGTAGCAAAAGTGAGGATACCAGAAGCGGCGGTGTAGTCTGAACCAGCCGTTGCAGTGTCATTACTGGTGGCATAGTTAATGCTGCCGGCGAGGGCGGTATTTCCATTGCGTCGAACCGTGATCGTTGCCGATCCAGCGTTCTCGTTGATGTTGTAGACCGCAGCACTAAAGGTATAGCTAGACGGCGAATCATTATCGATCACGGTAATCAATGCCGTGCGGTTGATACCCAAGGCTGCGCCCGTGGTTTCTCCCAACCCAAAGCCAAAATCTTCGGTGACTTCTGCGATGCCGTCATCCAGAATTGGAATCGTCACTGTTTTGCTGGTTTCGCCTGCTGCAAAGGTGAGTTGACCTACAGTGGCAGTGAAGTCTGTCCCTGCTTTGGCGCTTCCTTCTCCGGTAGTGTAGCGGACGGTTGCAGCTCCATCGCTACCGCCGACTCGATCGACGCGAATCGATGCCGTGCCTGCATTTTCGTTGACGCTGACGCTATTCGTTCCAATGACGATCGTTCCCGGATTTGCCGAGAAGCTGTTGCTGTAAAGCTGCGATTGCGGAATGATTTGACGAGCTTGATTGGCACTAAACCAACCAAGTTGCGCCAAGGCATCGAGACCGTTTTCATAGTATTCCATGCGAATGTCATATCGCTGTCCGGCTTGCAGTGCGATCGTGCCTCTGCGTTCAGTTGCAGGTTGATCCGCAAAGTTGTTAATGACCAGTTGCCCATCTACAAACAGCCGTATCCCATCATCGGTGGTGGTGAAGAAGGTGTAGGTATCGCTGTAGAGAGGCTGAACCTGACCCGTCCAGCGAACCGAAAAGGTATCAGGAGCAATGCTCGAATCCGGTGAACTCCTTGCCCAGTTAAAGTTCACGTTTGCATCAGTCCGAGCAAATTTAAAGGCTGTGAAGTCGATGTTGTCAAAGTATTCACCGCGTAGACCATTACCCGTACCCGTGGGTGGCGGTGGCGGAGTACCTGGGGTGCTACTGTTAAACAGTTGAGTTGTGGGGACGACTTGCTTTGTGATCCCTGGAGCCGCCCAAGCGAGTTGTGCAACCGCTTGTCCTCCGTTCTCGAAATACTCCATACGAACGTCGTATCGCTGCCCGGCAACCAGGTTTATCGTGCCGGTGCGCTCAGTTGCAGGTTGATTAACGAAGCTGTTGATCACCTGCTGTCCATTGATGAACAGCCGTACTCCATCGTCCGTCGTGGTAAAGAACTGATAGGCTCCGGTGGTGGGGGCAAGCAGTTGACCTGTCCAACGAACTGAGAAGGTATCTGCACCGATGCCAGCATCGGGTGAGCCGTTCCCCCAGTTGAAGTTTACGGTGCTATCGGTGCGGGTTAGTCTTGAATTCGTGAAGTCGAGGTTGTCGAAGTATTCACCCCGTAGACCGTTCTCAGGTGCGAGGGGTGGGGGCGCAGTGCTAAACAGTTGAGTTGTGGGGACGACTTGCTTTGTGATCCCTGGAGCCGCCCAAGCGAGTTGTGCAACCGCTTGTCCTCCGTTCTCGAAATACTCCATACGAACGTCGTATCGCTGCCCGGCAACCAGGTTTATCGTGCCGGTGCGCTCAGTTGCAGGTTGATTAACGAAGCTGTTGATCACCTGCTGTCCATTGATGAACAGCCGTACTCCATCGTCCGTCGTGGTAAAGAACTGATAGGCTCCGGTGGTGGGGGCAAGCAGTTGACCTGTCCAACGAACTGAGAAGGTATCTGCACCGATGCCAGCATCGGGTGAGCCGTTCCCCCAGTTGAAGTTTACGGTGCTATCGGTGCGGGTTAGTCTTGAATTCGTGAAGTCGAGGTTGTCGAAGTATTCACCCCGTAGACCGTTCCCCTCGGCAAGCACGCCTGTATAGGAGGCAAGCCGATCGCGCTCAAACGGTAAGGTGGACTCGATCGCACCTGTTGCTGCTTCGAGTATCCAGTTGCCACCTTGGGCAAGATTGCCTGTGATATCAACTGAGCCTGCGACATCTGCTCCCGTAATTTCACTGAGTTGGGTGATGAGCGTGGAATTGTCAGCCGCAACGTTACAGCCGTACAGCAACAAATCTGCATCAGCAGAGAGCGCATCTGACCAGGTTTGGAGTTGATTACGGTAGTGAGAGATCGAACCGAGATCGAGTGTTGCGCTGCCGAGAGCGAGGCTACCGATGCTGCCGTGAGACAGAATGTGAATGCTGGCAATGTCTCGATATTCTGCGAGAATTTTGCTAATTTGATCAACTCCATCGCTGCCGGGATCAAGCAGCACAACTTTTGTACCCGCGATCGCGCTTTGGGCAAAACTTTGAAAGTGTTCAACCGAGGAATCGATAAAAACCAAGCGATCGGGCAAGCTCTCTGGCTGCGCTGCCCGGAGTGTCTGCGAACTGGTTGAATTAGTTAAGTTAAACGGGGCAGGATCAAACAGGGAAGAATGTCTTAAATTCAGAACATTCAAGACATTAGAAGAATTTTGCATTTTTCTTAAACATAAAATCGACGGTGGGGGCAAGCGTCAACCTGACACTAAAAATGGGGTCGCCAAAAATCGTAAGGCAAGACCCAACCTGATTTGAATCGGCAGATGTACAAGATGTAAGGTTGCGGCATCGATCACCCTGGGCGCACTCTAGATACTTGAGCGCGCATCCTGCGGACATCACAGACTTAAAGCACTGTGATAAAGGTTAATCACGTTCAGGTAATTGCTGCGAATTAACTCGCAAAACATCAGTTCAGATGTAATTGCTGGCGGTGTAGGCGCTGATTTCAAATCCTGCTTGAGAATCTGACTCCATGCAGTAGATGAGGAGATGCTAGCTTAAGGCGCTATTCTGATGCACTTGCTCGGAGAATATCACTGCTTCGGAAAATACGTAGAAGGCAGCGACTGAACTTTAACGAAATTTTAAAGAGAAGTTTTCTTCTTAGAGAAAAGTTTCATAATGCTTGATTTCAAAGAAATAGGTGATCACGCTCTGTAGCTGGTGTTATACCCATTTGATTTATGCACGTTGCACTTGATCGATCGTTGCAGAATTTCTGGACTTCCCCTAGACGCAGTTCTCCAAATGGTCTAAAGTGCCAAAGAAAATTGGGATCAGATTATGACAAAGCTTAACGTTGGATTGCTTTTTGGTGGGCGCTCTGGTGAACATGAAGTCTCGATCGCATCGGCGCGATCGATTGCCCAAGCTCTCAGCGATCTGACCAATGCCGAGAAATACGATTTGATGCCGTTCTACATTCAGAAAGACGGACAATGGCGCTCGCCTGACGTGGCGCGATCGGTGTTGCAGTCCGGTGCGATCGATTGTCCCGATCTCGCCACGAATCTCTGGCAATTTCCCTCAGAAGCGGCACAGGTCGATGTCTGGTTTCCGATTCTGCACGGGCCAAATGGAGAAGACGGTACGATCCAAGGCTTGCTGACCTTGATGCAGAAACCCTTTGTTGGCTCTGGAGTGTTGGGATCTGCCGTGGGAATGGACAAGCTGACGATGAAGATGGCGTTTGCTCAAGCAGGCTTACCGCAGGTGAAATATTTGGCAGTCAGTCGGGCTGAAGTCTACTCAAACCCCTGTGTTTTTCCTAAGCTGTGCGATCGCATCGAAGCGGAGCTTGGTTATCCTTGCTTCGTCAAGCCTGCTAATCTCGGCTCATCAGTCGGAATCTCAAAGGTGCGGACTCGTGCAGAGCTAGAAGCAGCGTTAGACAGTGCGGCGAGTTACGATCGACGAATCATCGTTGAAGCGGGAGTCGTAGCGCGTGAAGTCGAGTGTGCAGTGTTAGGAAATGATCAAGCGAAGGCTTCGGTGGTGGGTGAAATCCGCTTTGATAGCGATTTTTATGATTATGAAACCAAGTACACCGCAGGCAAGTCCAGCCATGTCATTCCAGCGAATTTACCTCCAGAAATTACTAGCTTGATTCAAGAGCGAGCACTACAGGCGTTTCGTGCCGTGGATGCTTCGGGCTTAAGCCGCGTGGATTTCTTTTATGTGGAATCCACGGGTGAAATCTTGATCAATGAAATCAATACATTGCCTGGTTTTACGGCAACCAGTATGTACCCGATGATGTGGGAAGCGGCAGGAATTTCTTATCCAAGCTTAGTAGATCAGTTAATTCAGCTTGCGCTGGAAGCTTGAGCGACGATCGCAACCCACTTTAGAATTTCTGGTAGCGACGCAATTAATCGCGTCGCTACAGTGCCGGATGCTATCGCACGTACCAGTAGTAAGTCACCATAGGAATTACCGTTGCTGCAATCAGCAAGCCAACCACCCAGGGAAGTGCATTACTTTGCGCGGTTTCTTCTCGCGATGCGAAGGTTCCCTCGGTTTTCACCTGATCGACCACTACAGGAGGCCCCGGATCAGGTTCACCCGACAGCACCGCAACTAAACGATCGCCCACATCCAAAAATGCCTGATTGTAGCGATCGCCCTTCTGCAAGGGAACCTGCATCGTCTCCTGAGAGACACTCTGAGCAATCTGCTCAGACAGGATAGACTTGGCTTTTTCGCCAGTGACGATCGCAGAATTGTTCGTCACGCTGTCTAAAACCACCAGGGTTTGATTGGTGCTGGCTTCAGGCGTGGGGAACCATTGCTTGAATAATTTATCGGCAAACGAACCGATCGTTTCATCGTAGTCGAGCCGTCGAATCGTGACAAAGTGAACTTCTTGTCCCGTTTTGTTTGCTAAATCAGTGAAGGTTTCGGTCAGTTTGCCTTCATTGAAGCGACTGATAATCTCAGCTAAATCAACCACGCGCACGTCATCAGTAACAGGCGGCACTTCGTACAAACTGGTTGCAAAAGCGGGAGTAGTCCAAGCCAAGGTAGCCAAAACCAAAGCAAGGAGCCAGCCCCGGCAGAAAGGATGGAGGAGCTTTTTCATAGTGCGATCGTGGTATCTCTTTCTCTCTCAAAATACAACGGTTTTGAAATCTATGCGATAAGGTTAAAGGCGTTGGGTGTTAGGTTCGGCATGGTGTTGCTCGTTGCGTTTGTCCTGGTTGTTTCAGTCGTTGCGATCGCGATTTTTTCTCAAAGGCTCGATCGAGCGCTCAAAGATGCGCCGACGATTGCGGTGCGATCGCAGTCCGTTGAGCCGTTGCCCAAAGTCTCTGTGATTATTCCGGCGTACAACGAAGCTGCGAATATTGAAGCTTGTGTGACAGCCGTGCTGGGAAGTACAACGCTAAATGCGGATCAGCTTGAAGTGCTAGTCATCGACGATCAATCAAGTGATGAAACTAAAGCGATCGTGGAGCTTTTTCAGGAGTCACGGCAGGATGAACGATTGAAGCTATTCTCGGCGGGAGAGCGTCCTGCGGGTGAAGTTTGGGTCGGGAAAAATTGGGCTTGTACTCAAGCGGTAAAACACGCACAGGGCGAATTTTTGCTGTTCATTGATGCGGATGTGCGACTCAAGCCGCAGTGTATTGAAACGACGATCGCCTATGCCCAACAAGAAAAGATTGATCTATTATCGCTGGCAGTTGTGGTTCTTTGTCGGCACTGGTCGGAATGGTTAGTGCAGCCGATTATTGTAATGCTCTTGGCCGTCGGGTTTGAGTTTGCTCCCGTCAACGACCCAAAGTCAGACACTGCATTTGCAGCCGGCCCGTTTATGTTGTTTCGTCGCAGCGCGTATGAAGCGATCGGGGGTCATGCTGCCGTCCATGATTATGTGGTTGAAGATGTTGAGCTAGGTCGCCGGATTAAACAGAAAGGGTTGAAGCTGTGGTACGGCTTAGGGCGGGGGCTTGCTGAGGTGCAGATGTATCGATCGTTTTCGGCTTTATGGGAAGGCTGGACAAAAAATTGGTTTGAGGGATCGAATCGCAATTATCAGTCTACGCTCTATTGTGTGTTTGTGACGCTGCTGATTTTTGCAGTGCCTTCGATTGGGCTAGCGATCGGGCTAACGAATCTTGTATTTTCCGGTTTGACGATTTGGAACGCGATCGTTTTGGGATTGAGCGCGATCGCATTGTTGCAGCATTATTTGATTCGAGCCAGGAACGAACCGCTGCTCTCAATTTCGCCGCGATACTGGTGGGCAATGGGGATAGGCGGATTGCTTCTGTGTGCGATCGTGCTGGGATCGATCGTCAAAACCGAGACCGGATGGGGCTGGACGTGGCGTGGGAGATCGTTAAGTGCGCCTTCTTAAGTCTGCTTTAGCTTCGAGAGCATATCTACGGTGTCGCCTAATGCAGTCGTCAGGTTGTTGCGGGTTTGGGCGTGGCTAAGTTGTTCGGCTTTGAGCGCTTGGGCGAGTTGATTGCGATCGCGCCAAACCTCAGTTAATTTTGCTTGCAGTTCAGCAACGGTTTGCAGTTGGGCAACTTCAGGATCAATCTCAGAAGAGAAGGACTGATTTTTTAAGCGATCGAGTTCAGCCTGCAATTGCGCGATCGTCTGCTGCATCGCTTGGGTTTGATTGCGGCGCTGCTCGGCTTCAGTTTCATAGCGTTTACGCCAGTTATCGGCGCTGGCATGGGCCATGAGTTCCGAAGCCCGCACTGCTTTCACTTGCTGCTGTAAGTCTTTGACTTCTCTGAGCCAACCGACAACCTCTTGAGACATGGCAAAGCATCCTTTTCACGATCGATTTTCCGTGTTCCACACGATAGCCTAAGTTTTCCAACTTAGAGCAGTCTTATTTCCAGTTTTGGCTGGCTCGATCGAGGACATACTGAGCCACTGTCTGAATCTCGGTCTCACTGAGTCGGTCTTTGTATGCCGACATATTCCCTTTGCCGTTGGTAATAATGCTGGCGATCGCGTCTACCGTGCTGTATCCGTTCTTCTCCAATGCTTTCAATTTCAGCGTTTTACCCCGTCGCACAATGTTGCCGCCATTCACATGACATCCGGCACACTGCACCTCAAACAGCTTTGCTCCGCTGGGTTCTGCTGCCCAAGCCGGAGTAGCGCACAGAAATAAAGCCGTTAACGCGATCGCAATGATTTTCAGCATTTGAATCTCAGAATCTTATTTTCGGATTTTGACACATCCGGGAAATCTTCGGCACAATAACAAATGTTGTGAGGTTAGGAGAAGCGGGTTGTGCTTGGAAGAATCGGCGTTGGCGTATTGTGTTTTGCGATCGCGTTTGTGTTGGCAAGCTTGGTTGAATATTGGGTACATCGACTGATGCACAAGCCGTATAAATTGGGCGAACGGCATCGCGATCATCATCGCCGCAACGAAGGACAAGGCGTACTCTGGGAATTCTTCGACTACCTCAAGGGCACAATTTTGATTATGGGGCTGTTGTTCTTTGTGTCGATCGAAGCGGGAATCGGTTGGTTCTTGGGTGGATTGGTCTACGCTGCGTTTTCGTCCTACGCGCATCAGCTACAACACGAAAATCCCACCAAATGCTTTTGGATGAAAATGCCTGTTCATTACGTACATCATAAATACGGTATGTGGCATCACAATTTTGGTTTAGCTGTAGATTGGTGGGATCATGTGTTTGGCACTTACAAGCCCGTTGAATGGTTGACCGAGCAAGAATTAAGCCAGCCCGATCGCAATTACTTACAGTTGCGCTGGTGGTAGGTTAAGCGTAGAGTCGCGAACGTGCGATCGTAGGCAACACACCCTTGCCAAACGCTTCAATAAACTGTTCTTGTTCGCGATTCACATTATGTAAATAGAGCGCATCAAAGCCTAAATCAACATATTGCTGGAGCCATTCAACAAACTGACCCGATTCAGCAGAAATTAAGACAAATTCATCCATTTCTTCGGGTTGAACTAATTCTGCCATCTGGTCAAACTGCTGAGGACTCCGTAAATCAGATAACACCGCACTCTGAAAGATATTCGTGCGCCATTGATCGTGCGCCATTTCACGCGCTAACGCTGCATTCTCAGCATACGAAAGCTGGACTTTGAGATACATCGGCTTTCCGGCTCCGCCCCCTTGCCGAAACGCTTCGACGACTTGCTTCAGTTTTGGCAGGGGCTGAGCAATCGTAATCAGTGCATCTGCCCATCCTCCGACCCATTTTGCCGTTTCAGGCGTGATTGCAGCTCCAATTATCTTTGGAGGAACGATCGCTCTTGTATACAGCTTCGCTTCCTCCACTTGCACCAAACCATAGTGCGTTACCGTTTCTCCCGCCCACAACGATCGCATCACATCCACACATTCTTTGAGGCGCTGATTGCGTTGGGCTTTAGCTAACCAGCGATCGCCGGTGATTAATTCATTCAGCGCTTGCCCACTGCCAACACAGATCGAAAACCGTTCTGGAAACATCTCCGCCAAAGTTGCAGCGGCTTGAGCAATGATTGCCGGGTGATAGCGCTGTCCGGGCGCACACACCACGATAAACGGCAAACTTGTCACCTGCATCGCAGCACCCAGCCAAGACCAAGCAAATCCGCTTTCTCCTTGACGTTCACTCCAAGGATGAAAGTGATCAGAGCAAGAAATGCGGGTGAATCCGGCTTGCTCTGCTGTTTGCACAAGCTTGATTAATGTACTCGGCTTGAATTGCTCGTGCGAGGCATGATAGCCAATTTCAACCATTTTGATTTCCTGCTCGTCTGATAAATTGTTGCACTGCACTTAGGGTCTGCACTTGGGGTCTGCATTTAGGGTCTGCACTTAGGGTCGCTTTCCTCAAGCAGCTTATTGATTAGATATCGATTTACAAATCAGACGACCTCTATCGATCGAAAGAAACCCCACAATTCAATTAAGCGATCGCGCCTGAGCTGAAAATGGCTCGAATGATTTTTTGTGATCTACATCTACTGCTATGTGTGATCTCATGACATGAGCGCCCCACAAATTGGGGGTATTCTCTGCATAAGATTTGCGGCTTTAAGAGACTTAAACCCCATCATGCAGGCAACATTTGACCCAATAGCTGGATTATCGGGCTACTCAGCGATCGGAATACTTTATCAAGGCTCGAGGACTCTGGTTTATCGTGCTGTCCGGATCGCTGATCAAACGCCAGTTATTCTCAAACGATTGCGTCATGAAGCGTCGTCCTTAGAAGAACAGGTACGGTTTCGCAATCAATATACGCTGGTCAAACAGCTAGAGATCCCCGGAATCGTCAAGGTGATTGGATTAGAGTCTTGTGCAGAGGGGGATGTACTCGTAATGGAAGATTTTGGCGAATTGTCTCTGGCTGACTACTTACAGCAAATCAAACAACAGTATCAGCAAATCTCGATCGTTGACTTTCTCTCGATCGCGCTGCAACTCAGCATTACACTCGGTCACTTACACAATCATAAAATCGTTCATAAAGACATCAAGCCTGCAAACATTCTGATCGATCCTGACGCAAAACAAATCCGCCTTATTGACTTCAGCATTGCCTCTCAACTGTCTGATCAAACTCAGGAACTCCAGCACCCCAATCAACTCGAAGGAACTCTTGCTTATCTCTCTCCCGAACAAACGGGACGAATGAATCGTTTGATCGACTACCGCAGCGATTTCTATTCGCTGGGTGTGACGCTCTATGAGCTTCTCACCGGACAAGTCCCCTTTGTTGGGGAAGATGCGCTTGAGATTGTCTACAGTCATCTAGCAAAGGAACCCCCTGAGCTTCAAGCGCTCAGAGCAGAAGTGCCCGGTGCGATCGCCAAAATTGTCATGAAGCTGATGGCAAAAAACGCAGAAGATCGCTATCAAAGCGCAAAGGGATTACAGGCGGATTTGCAGCACTGCTTGGATGAGTTTAAAACAACCGGAGCGATCGCACCGTTTGAAATTGGCAGGCTCGATCGCATTGCCCAACTTAACATTCCTGAAAAGCTGTATGGGCGCAATTCCCAACTGCAAACAGTGTTGGCAGCGTTTGAGCGAGCGAGACAAGGGAGTTGTGAATTAGTCGTGATCGGCGGCTATTCTGGAGTGGGCAAAACCGCCTTAATTCGAGAACTCTTCAAGCCTGTTACTGCAAGTCATGCTCATTTTATTGCGGGCAAGTTCGATCAGTTCAAGCGAGAAGTTCCCTACACCTGTATTGCAGAAGCCTACGGGGAACTCATTCGCCAAATCCTGGGCGAAACTCAGGAACAGGTAGAATTCTGGCGCGATCGCTTTTCTGCTGCGGTCGGATTGAATGGGCAGGCTGTGATTGACATTATTCCAGAGTTGGAATGGTTGATCGGGCAGCAGCCGCCCTTACCCGAAATCCCCCCAGTAGAAGCCCAAAACCGCTTTTATCAAACCTTTTCTGCCTTTATGCTGGCAGCATCAACACCAGAGGCTCCCCTAGTTGAGTTTATGGACGATTTGCAATGGGCAGATGCAGCTACAATTTCAAGGCTGCCTGAGTTTTTGAGTTGCCCAGAGAATCGATATCGCCTATTAATTCTGGCTTATCGGGATAACGAAGTCGATCTAACTCACCTCTTGATGCAGGTGTTGGCACAATTGAAATCAGCACAATTGAAATCAAAAGTGGAATCAAAGGCGTTTAGGTTTGAACACATCACCTTAGAGCCTTTGTCGCTGCATGATGTAATGCAATTTCTTGCAGATACCTTGTGTTGTCATTATTTCACAGTTCAACCTTTAGCAAAATTGCTCTATGACAAAACGCAAGGAAATCCTTTCTTTTTGATGCAACTGCTCAAGTCGTTGCATTCTGAAGACTTTCTCACCTTTGATTTTGAGACAAATTCCTGGCAATGGGACATTAAGCAGATTCGTCAATTCAAGATCAGCGAAGATGTTGTGGAGTTAATGACTGCAAAATTTCAAACGCTCTCAGCACAGACTCAATTTGTGTTGCAATTAGCTGCTTGTATTGGAAATCAATTTGATCTCAAAACGCTTTCTACCGTTAGTCAGATCTCTGCCTTTCAGACCCTACAAGCGCTGTGGAGTGCGATCGAACAAGAATTTATCTTGCCATTAGATCAGCATTATCGTGCTTTTTTAGATGAAACCGGGACTATAGATCTGAAAGTCCAAAATCCAAAATTTAAGTTTTTCCACGATCGCGTCCAGCAAGCCGCCTACACCCTAATTGCTGAGGATCAAAAGCAAGTCACACATCTTGAAATTGCTCGTCTCCTACAACAGCATCTCTCAAATTCCGAAATCGAATTGAACATCTTTGAAATCGTCAATCATTGGAATATCGCGATCGATCTCGTAGTTTCTGATGCAGAGCGGAGCCAACTTGTACAGCTCAATCAAATTGCTGCATCGAAAGCGAAATCCTCTGCTGCTTATCAACATGCTCTAAACTATTTGCAAGCTGCAATTCGTTGTTTACCGAATGATTGCTGGCAAACGAACTATCACGCTACGTTGACCCTGTACGAAGATGCAGCACAAATGGCTTACCTCACAGGGCAATTTGTTCAGTTAGAAGCACTATGCAACCGAGTCTCAGCGAATAGTCTAGATTTATTCGATCGTGTGGAAGTCTGGGAGTTTTGGATTCAAGCCTGCATGGCACAAAATCACATGGTTGATGCCGTCAATTTTGCGATCGTCATATTGCAAGCTTTAGGAGTTTCCATTCGCAAAGATTCAGTAAGTTTAACTGATGCGACAACGGCTCAACCTAACTTGCTGGTTCTTTCTGAAGCAGAAGTTGAGTCACTTGCTAAACTCCCCCCGATGCGCGATCGTCGCTATTTGGCGGCCTTACGAATCTGTGCCAGCGTTGAACCGATCGTTTACTTTACCACTCCAAAATTACATCGTCCGCTAGTTGAGACTGCAATTCGTCTATCAATGCTGCACGGAAACGCACCAGAAACTGTGTTTTTCTACGCGGTTTATGGGTTGGTTCTGTGCAGTCATACTGCGAGTTTACGATTAGGATTACAGTTTGGGCGGCTTGCCTCAAAGCTATTGAACAATGTAGTCAACAAGGACTTACAAGCTCGAACATTGGTTAATCTGGAAGGATTTATCAAGCCTTGGGAAATCGCAGTTCGACAGACAGTCCCCCAACTGCTCAAAGCGCATCAACTTAGCCTTGAAGGTGGAGATTTAGAGTTTGCTGCGCTTGCCCTACACTATTATTGTGTCCATGCTTACTTTGCAGGCAACAAGCTACAGCCCCTACACTCAGAAATGCTATTGTGGGAACAAAAGATGGATAGCTTGCACCAAGAAGCAATCTTGAATTTTCACAAAATCTGGACATCGGGTGTTGCAGCCTTAACTTCTCAGCCTAGTGATGTTTACCGTTTGATCCAGCAGCAAAGTCACTGTTTTGAAAATAATCTAACTGAAGGCTGTTACCGCTTACTCAATACCTTAATTCTCAGCTACGGGTTTGGAAGATATGATATTGCGATCGCGACTTCCAATCAGCTTAAAACGTGCATTCATAGCATTACGGGGATGTACTGTGTTGCTATCTACAATCTGTATGATTCACTGGTGAGCTTGGCAGCTTGCTCAGACTATCCTGCTGATAGTGCCTCAATGCTTGAAAGCGTCGCTCTCAACCAAAAACAAATGCGAATCTGGGCGCGGTTTGCTCCGATGAACTTCCAACATAAGTATGATCTTGTGGAAGCTGAGCGCTATCGCATTCTTGGAGAAACTTATGCAGCCATGGAACAATATGATCGCTCGATCACAGGTGCGATCGAGCATGGTTATATTCAAGAAGCAGCATTAGCAAATGAACTTGCTGCTAAATTCTACTTCAGTCTGAGCAAGCCAAAAATTGCTCAGGCATACTTGATCGAAGCGTACCAACAGTATCAGCAGTGGGGCGCAACTGCAAAAGTTAAGCAGCTCGAAGCGCAGTATCCTCGCTATTTTTCTACACCTGATCCCATACACCCTGCTATTATTACCCACACCAAGAGCAGCAGCAGTACGAATAGCGGATTTTTGGACCTAGCAACCATTCTCAAAGCGACCGAAGCGATCTCTAGCGAGCTGGTGCTCAATCAATTGCTCGATCGACTGTTGCATATCATTCTAGAAAATGCGGGCGCACAGAAAGGCTGTATTGTCCTCGATCGTGAGGGTGAGCTTTTTATTGAAGTAGCAGATACCGACCAAGAAAACTCAGCAGTTGTCGTAGAAGCAATCCCGCTCACCCAAAGCCAAGATGTTCCCTTAACTGTCCTCCAGTACGTAGCTCGCACTCAGACTCCGATCGTCTCAAGCGATGCTGCATCTGAAAGCACCTATGCGAATGATCCTTATGTTCTCAAGCATCAGCCTCAGTCGCTCCTGTGTACTCCAATGATTTATCAAGGAAAGCTCATTGGATTGATGTATCTAGAGAACAACCTGGTAAAAGGAGCGTTTACGACTGATCGCTTAGAGACTGTGAAAATTCTAACGGGACAGGCTGCCATTGCGATCGAAAATGCAAAGCTTTACGCAAGAGAGCAAGAACGCTCTTACCAAATCGAACAATCCCAGCAGCGATTAAACCTCTTGATCCAGCAATCTCCGATCGCGGTATTAGAGTGGAACAAACAATTTGAAATTCAAGCCTGGAATCACGCTGCCGAAGCTGTCTTTGGGTATTCAGCCGAAGAAGTTATGGGAAAGCATTGCCGAATGTTTATTCCAGAGGAGTTTCAGCCTTATGTCAATGAGGTTGTAAACGGAATTTTGCAGCAAACAGGCGGAACCCATGCGATTAATGAAAACATTAGGAAGGATGGAGAACGCATTACCTGCGAATGGTTTAATGCACCGCTGATTGCCCAAAATGGAGAAATTTTAGGGGGCGTTTCGATCGCGCTGGATGTGACCGATCGTCAACGCCTAGCGCTTGCTATCCAGGAGAAGAATCAGAGCTTAGAGCAAGCTTTAACAAAGCTCCAGCAAGCTCAGATGCAGATGGTGCAAAGTGAAAAGATGTCAGCGCTTGGTAACTTAGTGGCGGGTGTGGCTCACGAAATCAATAACCCGCTCGGCTTCCTGAATGGCAGCATTAATAATGCAGCAGAGTTTGTGCAGGACTTA
The DNA here is from genome assembly GCA_014695195.1 of Cyanobacteria bacterium FACHB-DQ100. Classification (NCBI taxonomy): domain Bacteria; kingdom Bacillati; phylum Cyanobacteriota; species Cyanobacteria bacterium FACHB-DQ100. The sequence goes on from JACJNW010000035.1 coordinate 196,559, forward strand.
CTGAAGTATGTAGACCTGTATCAGCAACATCATCCGAATGCGGCTCCGCCTGTACAAGAGTTTGCGGACGAGATTGATGTTGAATTTCTCAAAGCCGATCTGCCTAAACTGTTACGCTCGATGAGAACGGCAACGGAGCGAATCAAGGCGATTAGTACCAGCCTGCGAACCTTCTCCCGCGCTGATACAGAGGGTACGATCACAGCAAACCTTCGCGAAGGCATCGACAGCACCATTCTGATTCTCAAATATCGGCTTAAAGCGAATGATCAACGTCCTGCCATTGAAGTCGTGACGAACTATGAAGACATTCCCAATGTTGACTGTTTTCCGGGACAACTGAATCAGGTGTTTATGAACATTTTGGCGAACGCGATCGATATGTTCGATGAGATGGCACAACACTCTTCCTTTACTGAGCTAGAAGCCAATCCTTACCAAATCACGATTCAAACCGCCAAAACCGAAGCGAACAAGGTAGAAATCCGCATCCGCGACAACGGCAAGGGAATGTCCGAGGAGGTCAAATCGAAGATTTTTGATCACTTATTTACGACGAAAGCGGTGGGCAAAGGTACAGGATTAGGATTGGCGATCGTCCGTCAAATTGTGGTCGAGAAACATCAAGGAGCGATCGAAGTGCATTCGGCGATCGCTCAAGGAACAGAATTCGTAATTTCACTTCCGATCAAACATGAAAGCGCTTGAAGCTACATTCTTGAAATCATGACATTACCCGATCGGGGGCTTGACTTCCGCTCGATTTCTCTGTTACGGTTCAAAGTATCGAACTTTATAGCCAAATCAGCAAATGCGTTACAGCGTTTCCTACTTTTACTTTTTTTGGCGATCGGCGGCTCACCCGGCGAGGTAAATCCTCATGTGTCCGTCTGGTGAGCCGCAGAATTAAGATCTGCGGCTTTTTTAATGTCCTCAATTTCTGATTGCAATGACTCACCTCACTTCCTGGCTTTACGGTTTTTATTTTTTTACCCAAAGGCGTTCTGGGTGAGTTTTTTGCATTTGCAATTGCCAACCCGGAACCCAGAAGGCTCCGGGTTTTTTGTTGAAGTTCATTCTATCCACAGGAGTTTCAGTCCATGAAAGATGCAAGATTAGTCCGCAAAGCCACCCCTGATCAGCGATCAATTGTTTCTTTATCTAAGGAGGTGTCGATCGGCGGTGAGGAAGTCGTGATTATTGGCGGCCCTTGTGCAGTCGAAAGTCTGACGCAAATGGAAACGATCGCCCGCGAACTCAAATCGGCTCCGATTCAAGCATTAAGGGGAGGTGTGTACAAACCACGCACTTCCCCTTACGCTTTTCAGGGGGCTGGTTTAGAAGGGTTAGAAATTCTTGCAACGGTGCGCCAGCGTTATGATCTGCCTGTCATCACCGAAGTGATGGCAATTTCACAGATTGAAGAAATTTCAGCATATGCAGATATGCTGCAAGTTGGAAGTCGCAATATGCAGAATTTCGATCTGCTCAAAGCTTTGGGACAGGCAAGGAAACCAATCCTACTGAAGCGCGGACTGGCAGCGACGATCGAAGAATTCATCATGGCAGCCGAATATGTGATGAGCCACGGTAATCCCAATGTAGTGCTCTGTGAGCGGGGTATTCGCAGCTTCGATAGCTACACGCGCAATGTTCTCGATTTAGGTGCGGTTGCAGCCCTGAAACAGCTTACACACCTGCCTGTGATTGTTGATCCGAGTCATGCAGCGGGACGGCGGGAATTGATTGCGGACTTGTCGAGAGCGGCGATCGCTTGTGGAGCGGATGGATTGATTATCGAGTGTCATCCTGAGCCGGATCAGTCCGTGTCGGATGCTCAGCAAGCGCTGTCGATAGAAACAATGATGCAATTGGTTCGCAGCATCAAGCCTGTTGCCGAAGCAGTCGGACGAAAAATGTACGGTGTGGAATGTCCGCAGTTTGCGATCGCTTAAACCAAAACAAAGAATGCGGCAGATTTTTATGAATTACGAGCAGACGCAATCGATAAAAACCTACCGCATTCAAATTAGCTTGAGATCTAGCTTTGTGGCATCTCTTCCGGCACAGATGCAGTAGAAGGACGCTTCAGCATGAAGGTTGCGACAATAATGCCAACGATCGCCAAAATTGCGGTCGGATAGAAGGTTAGATCATTGCAGATTCGGACTCATTCTAATGGATTCGGGTCTATCTCCTTTTCGTCCCATTGGCAAATCGTCATGATTTCGCATTAGTTGACTCGGTTTCGCAGTTGCCCGCGTCCAAGCCGCTCAAGCTGCTGTAGCTGCTGTTCTGTTTTCTTTGCCCACGCTGCATTGCCCTGAGCCACAAACAGATCTTTTGCATACCGCAAGACTCGTTCTGCATCTGACGTTTTGCCCTGCCGCACAAAGGCTAGACCTGCGGCATAATAGCCGTTCGCAAACTTGGAATTAAGCTTAGTGGCTTGACGAAAGGCATCTAATGCTCGATCAAGAGTGTTCTGATAGTAAAACACTAAGCCTAAACTGTAGTGCGCCTCGACATAGTTAGGATTGCGCTGAATCGCTTGCTGAAAGGCGGCGATCGCGTTCTGGGCTTTTCCCTGCTGCTGATAAGCTTGCCCTAACTGAAATAAAGGCTCCGGTGCATTCGGACTTAAGTTTGCTGCTTTTTGAAAGGCTTGCGCTGCGCCTGCATAGTTCTTTTCCTGCGTCAGCACTAAACCGAGATTGTATTGCGCCACGCCAGAACTTGGATCAAGTTGGACTGCTTTGGTCAAATAGTCTCGTGCTTGCTTGATGTTATTGCCCTCAAGCAGCGCCGCTCCTAAATTTGCATAAGCCATCGCAAAATTTGGATCGGCTCTGAGCGCTTGATAAAAAGCATCCGCAGAAGGCTGTAGCTGTCCCGCTTGTCTGAGGGCAAGACCGAGATTATAGTGAGCCGCAGCAAGGTTAGGATTGAGGCGCGTGGCTTGACGAAAGGCAGCGATCGCGTCATTCAGTTTGCCTTGCTGAATCAGCGCTAAGCCTTGATTGACTTTAGACTCAGCCGACGGTTTAGCCGCTTGTGCAATGTGCAGTGGTGCTGCCTGAACAGACAGCACTCCAGGCAAAAAAACAAGCAATCCACTGGAGATTAGAATCGTTTTGAGAATTGACATAAGACACTCTGAGAAATTTCAGGAACAGCAGACATTCTTCTCTTAAATCCTTTCTATTGATAGAGGAGAAAATTACTTAAACTTCCTACCTTAAGTCTAGGTTAAATGTAACTTTATACTTGTCTGCTCAATTTCGATTGAGATTGAGATATTTGATTCAACATGACAAACGACAATCCAACCCGTGGACAGATTGAGCGCACGATTGGACAAAAACTACAAGCACTTTATCGAGAGCGAACCGGCCAGCGTCCAGAAAAAGTCACCTGTCAATTCTTTGATGAGAAACTCGCGATCGTTCTAGAACAGATCTCGACACCCGCAGAATGTTTTCTAATTGAAGTAGGACAGCAGGAGATCGCTCAACTGTTTCGGAGTGAACTCGAAAACCAGATGAAAGCTGAAACCATTGCTTTAATCGAAGAGGTTGCTGCTGCCGCAGTCGTTGACGTGCTGAGTAGCACAAATTTACAAGCTGGAGTTTCGGCATTGATTGCAATCCTAAAAGAGCCGCCAAGTGTGCGCGATCCAGAGTCAATTCCAAAATCCAAACGCCGGCATGACACAGAACGATCGTCAGAAGAAGCGCCCGAATAGGACATTTGCGCGGCTGTCTATTTCATCACACTAACTGCAACCGAAAATAGTAGCGTAGAAGAAATACGTTTCTCGATCGACAATGACCCTCAATCCAGTTGTCTTGGTTCATGGCATTACTGATACCTTTGCGCTATTTAAGACGATGACTCAAGCGCTTGAGCGTCAAGGTTGGAGAACTTATGGATTAGATTTGCTTCCGGCAAATGGAGATTGTGAACTCGATCGACTCGCGCAACAATTGTTGGAGTTTATCGAAGCGAACTTACCTGCAAATCAGTCGATCGATCTAGTCGGATTCAGTATGGGCGGATTGGTGAGTCGCTATTATGTTCAGCGCTTAGGGGGCATTGATCGAGTACAGCGCTTTGTCAGCATTTCTGCGCCGCACAATGGCACGATCGCAGCTTATTTGTCGCAACGTCCGGGTTGTTCGCAAATGCGTCCAAATAGCAAATTTATTAATGATTTGAATTGCGATGTGAAGATGCTCGATCGCATCAATTTCACCTCAATTTGGACACCGTTTGATGGAATTATTGTGCCTGCAAATAGTTCCGTGTTACCGGTGGGTGAATCGATCCAAATTCCCGTACCGCTTCATGCTTGGATGGTAACGGATAAACGATCGATCAATCTTGTTGCAGAAGCATTAAGAAGACCTTTGCGTGAACACGAAGCCGGATATAAACACTAATCATTCTCGGAAGCTGAAGCATTTCAGCCGAACTCTGGCAGGATCGTCTATGCTGGAAAACGTCGAATACGATCGCTTGTGCTGGCTATGTTGACTCTTTCCTCCGACCTGCAAACCCGCCTTGCTCAACCTCTGAAGATTGGAGAATTCGAGGTCAAAAGCCGCGTGTTGCAATCGCCGCTATCGGGTGTGACGGATTTAGTATTTCGTCGATTAGTGCGCCGTCACGCGCCCGATTCGATGATGTATACGGAAATGGTAAATGCAACAGGTCTGCACTATGTCAAAGAGCTACCAATTTTAATGGAAGTTGATCCAAACGAACGTCCGATCAGCATTCAACTCTTTGATTGTCGTCCTGATTTTTTGGCAGAAGCAGCGCAAAAAGCAGTCGGTGAAGGTGCAGATACAGTCGATCTCAACATGGGCTGTCCGGTGAATAAGATCACCAAAAATGGGGGCGGTTCATCGCTGTTGCGCCAGCCAGAACTGGCAGAAGAAATTGTGCGATCGGTCGTCCGAGCGGTCGATGTTCCGGTTACGGTCAAAACCCGCATCGGTTGGACAGAAAAAGAAATCAATATTCTTGACTTTGCTAAGCGCATGGAAGATGCGGGAGCCAAAATGATCACGGTTCACGGACGCACCCGCGCTCAGGGATACAACGGTGCTGCAAAGTGGGAATGGATCGCGAAGGTCAAAGAAATTCTCTCGATTCCGGTGATTGCTAACGGCGATATCTTCTCGGTTGAAGCGGCTGTCAAGTGCTTGGAATTCACCCAAGCGGACGGTGTGATGTGTTCGCGGGGAACGTTGGGATATCCGTTCTTGGTCGGCGAAATTGATTACTTTCTCAAGACTGGAACCGAGAAAATTAGACCCACGCCGATCGAGCGATTAGAATGCGCCCGCGATCACTTACAAATGCTCTGGGAATACAAGGGCGATCGCGGTGTGCGCCAAGCCAGAAAACACATGACTTGGTACTCGAAAGGCTTTGCAGGAGCGGCAGAACTGCGCGGACAGTTAAGCGTAATCGAGAATGTGAATCAAGGTTTGGAATTGTTGAATCAGGCGATCGAGCGATTGTCTCGATCAGGTTGGCAAGAAGAACCAGAAGCAGAACTCTTAGCGATTTGAGATTTGTTGCACAAACCACAAAGCAGCCGTTCCATTGGTCTCGTAGGCTAACCGAGATAATGTTTGCTTAATCAACCGGATTGATAATCCTTGCAGTGCGATCGAACTTTCGCACTGTTAATATCTGCCGTCTGCTTGTCGTGCAAACGCGACCACTCTTGCCCCGGAAACATCAATCACCCAATACTCTGGAATTTCTAGCGCTGCATAAATCTGTTTTTTCTCATCGAGATCAGTTGCTAGAGTTGTATCTGCCACTCCACAGACTAAATTCGGAACGTGCCATTGACGTAAGTTAATGCGTCGAGGTTCACCTTCTTGCCAACGGGGAGAATTGCTTCCAAGATACAAAACCTGATCCGGAGAAGCAGCACGTTGATTCGGCTTTTCGAGAACACAGCCTCCGAGACAGTCAAAGGATTGTTCGGGATGTTGACTAAACCAAAAAGCAATCAGCATCGTAATCAGTTCTCGCACTCTAGCGTGATCAATGCCCTCCCAATCCATATCAATATACAGATAGCCTTGATTGAAATAGATCTTGAAATGCTCTGGTTGCTCGATTTCGGCGGTTTTACAACAAGCTAGATAATCGTTCCATGTGGCAATCTGCCAGACAGGAACTTCATCGGACGATCGACGAATGTTTCTCTGGGCGATCGTAGACATAAAAAGCAAGCACAAGAGATCAGGCTAATTCTATCTGAGATTGCGGCAGCGTCACAGTAACGATCGTGCCTTGGTTGACCTGACTTTCAATCTGAATCTGTCCGTTGTGGTTTTCGACAATCGCTTGCGCGATCGCTAAACCCAATCCTGATCCGCCTGTTGCCTTTGTACGGGCTGGATCAACGCGATAAAAGCGATCAAATAAATGCACGATCGCATCTTCTGGAATTCCGATTCCAGTATCAATCACTTTCGTTTGTAATCCAGATTTCAACTGCGCTAGTTCTACTATGATTTCTCGGTTCTCTGGAGTGTATTTAATTGCGTTGCTGATTAAATTTGTGAATAATCTTGATAACTGATCGCGATCGCCTTGCAGCCAATATTCCAGACTGCGATCGACTTTGTATGAGAGTGAAATTTCTTTTTCTGCTGCCGTCATTCCTTGTTCTTCCAACACTTCATCGAGTAATTCATCGAGTTCGATCGTGCTACGCTGCGGTTGAACAATGCCGCTATCTTGCCGAGCAAGAAAAAGCAAATCATCGACTAATTTTCCTAAGCGTCGAGTCAAGCGTTCAATCACTTGTAAATGTTGCTGTTGCGTTTGTGGCTCTGGATCTGGATCAGAAAGTGCAACTTGTACGTTTGTTTGGATGATCGCAATCGGGTTTCTCAGTTCATGGGAAGCATCCGCTGTAAATTGTTTTAAGCGCTGATAAGATTCACGAATCGGCTGCATAGCAATGCCGGAAAGAAACCAACCGATCGCGGCAACAATCCCGATCATCGTTGCTGTCCCAATACTTAAATCACGAAATAGCTGACGAGTTGGCTTTGTCACCTCAAACCAGGGATGACTCACGCGCAAATATCCCAATACTCGCTGCCCAATCTGAACGCGCTCTGTAACCTGCCGTAAAAGCTGTGTCTCTGAAGCATGAACGGTTTCACCATCATGATTAAGATGTAACGGCACAGAAAGCGGGTCGGCAAAGGTTGACCAAAGCTGCTTTCCATTCGGATCAAACCATTCGAGATCAATGTGATCATCTTCGAGTGAAATCGAATTATCGCGAAAACTGGCTTCGACATTAACGCTGACTTGATCGCCCACCGCTTGAATGACCAGCGATCGCTGCACCACTTCGGCAACGTGATTTAACGTATCGTCAATCCGCTCGATTAGCGTCGATCGGACATAGAAATAGAATCCACTCGCAAATACAAACAGCAATACTGCTGTTACCGTTGTGTACCAAAGTGCTAATCGTCGTCGCGTCGTTTGAAACATATTAGGAAAATAGCGATACTATCTGTTTGCTGCGTCGGTTAAATCAATGTCTCATCCGTTCCAAGGCTTCCTCGAAGAACTATATCTAAAGTATCGCAATCTCAAAGACGGCGAAGTTGCGACCTATATTCCGGAGCTTGCGAAAGCCGATCCAGATTGGTTGAGTATTTGCGTTGTTACTGTTGATGGGCAAGTATTTGAAGTTGGAGATTCAAGCCAACTGTTTACGATTCAATCGATTTCAAAAGTCTTTGCCTACGGTATGGCACTGGAAGATCGCGGGCGAATGGGCTTATAAAGTTGGGCTTCCGGCAAAAAGTGGCGTTTCTGGAGGTATTATCGCAGTCGTTCCCAATCAGGTTGGCATTGCTGTCTTTTCGCCATTGCTCGATGTTCACGGAAATAGTGTACGTGGTATTAGAGTGTGCGAAGAACTTTCCCGCCATTTTCAACTGCATATCTTTGATTTGCCGATGGGCTGTACTCACTTCCTACAAAAGCTCTCAAGCAAAGATTCATCAACATCGGTTTAAGCAATCTTGAATCGGGTGTAGGGTTGAAGATAGCAACTAAGAGAACGAACAATGGCAACGCAGCGGCAGCGAAAAACACCCATTCAAAACGGCAAAACTCCGACGATCGCACCAGAAGCTAGTCCTTCTAACAATGCAGAACTGCTCGAAAAAATTGAAGACCTGAAGCATGAGCTAGAACAAACGCAACAAAACGAGAAAAAACTGCAACACACGATTGAACAGTTGCAAACTCAAATCGAGGAGCAAACGGCGATCGCCCAAACGCTCGAAGTTAATCTCGAAAAAGCGAATCAAGCTCAATCTGATCTCAAAGAAGCTCAGCAAACCGCACTGAAACTAGCTGAAGAAAATAAAAAGCTAACAGTGGAGAATCAGCACCACACTCAAGAAGTGACGCAGTTGCAAAATAAGCTCAAGCAGGCGGAGAAAACTGCTGCTGAAAAAGCATCTCATCTGCAAGCAGAGCTTGAACAAGCCCAAAAAGATGCGCTGAAACTTGCAGAAGCTAACCAAAAATTGATTGCAGAACATCAAGATTCTCGATCGCAAACTGAAAAAGCGGCTCACCTTCAAGCCGAGCTTACCAAAGCCCAAAAAGACGCGCTGAAACTCGCGGATGCCAACCAAAAATTAATTGAAGAGAACAAACAGCTTCAAACGAACGGTGACAAAGCTGAGCAGCTTCGTGCAGAGCTTGCACAGGCTCAACAAACTGCATTGCAACTCGCAGAGTCTAATCAGAAACTAATCGAAGAAAGTCAGAAGCTTCAAGAAAAGCAGTCGAAACCAGAATCGAAATTAGCGCCCAAAGCGCCAGCCAATGATACAGACTTCAGAAGTCATCAAGACATTCTGAGAAAGCGTCAAGCTGCCGCTTTAGCACACCCAGTTTTCCCAACTGATCCTGCGTCGCCCAAAGTTTCAGATCAAGAAATGGGTTGGTTTGATTAGTGAAAGCGGTGACGATCGTGTGGCGCGTCGAAATCAATCTCAGGGCCGATCGGCACAATCCGAGTCGGATTGATCTGCGTTTGGCTCATGTAGTAGTGCCGCTTAATATGGTCGAGATTGCAGGTTGGCTTAATCTGCGGATGCTGATAGAGATCTTTCAGGTAGTTCCACAGATTCGGATAATCAACAATTCGACGCACATTACACTTGAAATGGCTGTAATACACCGAATCAAAACGCAGCAGCGTTGTAAACATACAAACATCCGCTTCTGTAAGTTGATTGCCGCATAAATATCGCTGCTCTGATAACACCGTTTCCCAATGATCTAGATTCTGAAAAAGCTCTTTAACTGCTTCTTCATAAGCTTCTTGAGTAGTGGCAAATCCCGATCGATAAACCCCATTGTTAATTGGCGTATAAATCTTGCCGATCATGTCATCAATTCGCTGCCGTAAACCCTGCGGATAAAGATCAATTTCTTGCGTTGCGAACTCGTTAAATTCAGTGTCAAACATCCGAATAATTTCGCGAGATTCGTTATTCACGATCGTTTGTTTCTCTTTATCCCAAAGCACCGGAACGGTAATTCGCCCCGTATACTTTTCATCCGCTTTCAGATAGATTTCTTGCAGATATTCGGTATGGTTCACAGAATCGGGAATTGCGCCAGGATTGTTTGAGAAATACCAGCCTTTATCGCTTAATACTGCATCCACAATCGACAATCCAATCGCAGATTCTAGCCCTTTGAGCGATCGCAGAATTAGCGTGCGATGCGCCCAAGGACAAGCAAGTGAGATATAAAGGTGATACCTATCAGGCGCAGCTTGAAAGCCGCTTTTGCCATCAGCAGTGATGCGATCGCGAAACTTTGTGGGAGTTCGATTGAATTTCCCGCTTTTATCGCGTTCATTCCAATCGGTTGTCCACGTGCCGTCTACCATCATTCCCAGCGCCATATCGTACTCCCGAATCTAGCTAAATACCATCAGGTTAGTACAGCGTCTTTTCTAGCAACTCTTTCTTTGGGTACGGCCGCAGCTTGATAAACAAGCGCTTCTAGATTTGGCATCTCTTGCCAACAATGAGTGCAGAACCAGTACAATTTGCCATGACGAACGTGACGTAAAAGCTTTTCAGAGCAACAAGGACATTCAGGCATGACTTTTGACCGTAATTGGAATAGAGGCGTTACTGTGTTTTGGTTTTCACTCACAGCCCTATTTAAACGATAAGAGAGCAACCTGATCTTCGCTATGGGCAAGCTACCCGTTCTGTGGGTGGAGTTCCCTAGATCATCGAGTTAAATTTGGTAATGATTTCTATAACCAAAAAAATATCCCAGATACGATCAAATCATTGGGTTGTTATCAAAAGAAATAAGAGGCTACGAGAATTGTTCTTGGTTTCTCGCATTGATGTTTTGTGATGGTAAATGCTTACAGGTTATGGCAAATTATTCGATCGATATTCACAACTGGGGCGGATTGCTATTTCGATTAGGGAGCGCGATCGTTGCAGGCGGCGCGATCGGTTGGGAGCGTCAGCAGCGCCACAAAGCAGGGGGACTCAGAACCCATATGCTCGTCAGCTTGGGATCTGCTTTGTTTATTCTCGTCCCGATCGAAGTGAGCGGTTCAGCCGATGGCTTAAGCCGCACAATTCAAGGTGTAGCGACGGGTGTTGGATTTTTGGGAGCCGGAGAAATTTTGCACCGATCGCGCCCCAACAGAAATAGCCAGGAAGTCAAGGGCTTAACCTCTGCTGCCTCAATTTGGGTTACAGCCGCTTTGGGCATCACGGCTGGAGCAGGACTTTGGCAGCTTACCGTCCTGGGAACCCTGCTCACTCTGATCACCCTGGTTGTAGTGAAGCGCTTGGAGCAGATTGCGCTCGTTTCTAAGCAGAATGATTCGGAAGAATGAGGGAAGTATCAAGTTTCAGCGATCTTGCCGAACAATTTCTGTCGATCTTATCAATGGCGGGTAGACTGGTTATAACTAAATTAGTTCAAAATCTAGTTCAAAATCTCATACGCTCCATTACTCAAACCTGAATAGGAGCTGCCCTAGCTCACATTGCCCTATTTAAGAAAAGCGCCTTTAGCAACCTTCACCCTGTTGTCCCGCTGCTTTCCTGCGTCCAATGAATGCTGATACCTTTGATCGCGGTTCTAATGCTTGTCCGGTTTGCCATCGCGTCGGTGGGTTGCCTTCCGTTAAATCGGTGGGTGGTTTGCTTACCTGCCCGCATTGCCGATCGCGCCTTGTCGTCAGTCTGAGCGGTCATTATGTCCGCGATCCGTTTCGGGTGAAAAAATTATCGAGTCAGCAGCTCCGCAGGCAAAGCCGCCCAATTGCCAGAATCCTGAGAGATTCCGGCATTGCCAAGCATTCCCCGCTCATCGCGATCGTCAGTAGCTTGATGGTCGTCGGCTTTTCAATGTCGATTCTAGGTCGAGCGGAGAGATTACCAGATTGGGTACAACAAGTCATTCTGAAAGATGCAGAGGTAAAAGATTAAGATTCGTAACAATGAATCTTGAAGAAAGATTAACAAAAGAATAAACGATTCTCAAATTTCTGTAACGCTAAGTAACAAAAAATTGCAGGTTTTTTATCAATTTGTGTCGGATAAGCGCCGGAATGCTCTTTCTGCATACGTTTTCTGGTAAAAACACAAATGTAGATGAAATCCCGATCGCGATCGCAAAGCCGAGAAGATCGCTTTACAAAGCGTTACATTCTCTAGCTTGGTTCAGGTTCAGATCTGAACCGGGTGCTTCGTTCGCTGGTTGTTTTAACAAGAGAACACGCATACAAGGAGTCTGAGCGAATGTTCACTCACGTCAAGCCCACCGTTCGACACATTGTTCCTGAGAACCTGGCAGGACGGTCTTTACTCAAGGTGGTCTATGTCGTGTTAGAGCCACAATATCAAAGTGCGCTCTCCGCCGCCGTCCGATCAATTAACGCGAATCATCCGAAAATTGCGGTCGAAATCAGTGGATATCTGATCGAGGAACTCCGCAACCCAGAGAACTATGAAGCCTTTGAGAAAGATGTTTCTGAAGCAAATATTTTCATTGCTTCGCTGATCTTTCTTGAAGATTTAGCTGAAAAAGTCGTTGCCGCAGTCGAGCCGCATCGCGATCGCTTAGATGCCGCAGTGGTGTTCCCGTCGATGCCACAAGTGATGCGCCTGAACAAATTAGGCAGCTTCTCGATGGCACAGTTAGGGCAGTCGAAGAGCGCGATCGCGCAGTTTATGAAGAAGCGCAAGGAAAACTCTGGCGCAGGCTTCCAAGACGCAATGCTGAAGCTCTTAAACACGCTGCCGAAAGTGCTGAAATATCTGCCGATGGACAAGGCGCAAGATGCTCGCAACTTTATGCTGAGCTTCCAGTATTGGCTCGGTGGCAACGCTGAGAACCTGGAAAACTTCCTGCTGATGTTGGCAGATAAGTATGTGTTTAAGGGTGAAATCGGCGGTACCGTTCAAGATCCGCAAGTTTACCCGGATCTGGGTATTTGGCATCCAATGGCTCCGACCATGTTCGAGGATCTCAAAGAGTACCTAAACTGGTTTAACTCGCGCAAAGATATTCGAGAAGATATGCGCGATCCGCTCGTTCCAACCGTTGGCTTAGTGCTGCAAAGAACGCACTTAGTCACAGGTGACGATGCTCACTATGTGGCAATGGTGCAAGAAATCGAATCGATGGGAGCGCGGGTGATTCCGGTGTTTGCCGGGGGACTGGACTTCTCGAAGCCTGTTGATGCGTTCTTTTATGATCCGATTACCGGAAGCTCGATCGTCGATGTCGTGGTGTCGCTCACCGGATTTGCCCTGGTCGGAGGTCCTGCTCGTCAAGATCACCCCAAAGCGATCGAAGCCTTGCGCCGTCTGAATCGCCCGTACATGGTGGCATTGCCGCTCGTGTTCCAAACCACTGAGGAATGGCAAGATAGCGAACTGGGTTTACACCCGATTCAAGTGGCGCTGCAAATTGCGCTTCCAGAACTCGATGGCGCGATCGAACCCATCATCGTTTCCGGTCGAGATGGCGCAACCGGCAAAGCGATCGCCCTGCAAGATCGCGTCGAAGCGATCGCCCAACGCGCCCTCAAGTGGGCGAATTTACGACGCAAGCCGAAACTGCACAAGCGAGTTGCCATCACCGTGTTCAGCTTCCCGCCGGATAAAGGAAATGTGGGAACAGCCGCTTACCTCGATGTGTTCGGCTCTATTCATAAAGTGATGGAATCGCTGAAGCAAAATGGCTACGATGTTCAGGATTTACCGGAGTCGGCTGAAGTGTTGATGCTGGAAGTGCTGCATGATGCACGGGCACAGTACAACAGCCCAGAACTCAACATCGCCTACAAAATGTCGGTGCCAGAGTACGAGGAACTGACTCCGTATCATGAGCGATTGATTCCGTCTTGGGGTCCTGCTCCTGGACATCTCAACACTGATGGACAGAATCTATTGGTGTATGGAAAGTCATTCGGCAATGTCTTCATTGGAGTTCAGCCGACCTTTGGTTATGAAGGCGACCCGATGCGGTTGTTGTTCTCGCGATCGGCAAGTCCCCACCACGGATTCGCAGCTTACTACACCTATCTAGAAAAAATCTGGAAAGCAGATGCAGTGCTGCACTTCGGAACGCATGGATCGCTCGAATTTATGCCAGGTAAGCAGATCGGCATGTCTGAGGAATGCTACCCCGATAGCTTGATCGGTACGATTCCCAACCTGTATTACTATGCAGCGAACAATCCATCGGAAGCCACGATCGCCAAACGTCGATCGTATGCCGAAACCATCAGCTATCTGACTCCGCCTGCTGAGAATGCTGGACTGTACAAAGGTCTAAAAGAACTCAGCGAATTAGTCGGCTCTTATCAAACGCTCAAGGATTCCGGCCGAGGTGTTCAGATTGTCGATACGATCATGGACAAAGCCCGGATTTGCAACCTTGATAAAGACATTACCTTCCCGGATAGCGCTGGTGAACTGACGCAAGAAGAGCGAGACACGATCATTGGTAAGGTCTACATCAAACTGATGGAGATCGAATCGCGATTGTTACCCTGTGGATTGCATGTCATTGGTAAGCCGCCGTCAGCCGATGAAGCGATCGCAACGCTGGTGAACATTGCCAGCCTTGATCGACCCGAAGAAAATATGCTGAGCTTGCCTCGGATCATTGCTAATAGCTTGAACCGTGACATTGATGAGATTTTCCAGAACAGCGATCGAGGCGTTCTCGATGATGTGCAACTGTTAAACGACATCAATCAAGCGACTCGTGCGGCGGTAACTGCAATGGTAAAAGCCCAAGTCGATCAAGACGGTCGCGTTTCTAGAACTTCGATGTTGAGCAATCTGTTCAACTTCGGCGGCAAGAAAGAGCCTTGGATCGAAGCACTCCAAGAAGCGGGCTACCCGACTGTGGATCAAGAAGCGATGAAGCCGTTGGTCGAGTTCTTGCAGTTCTGCCTCAAGCAAGTCGTTGCAGATAATGAGTTGGGTGCATTGCTCACCGCACTCGAAGGGGAATACATTCTGCCGGGGCCTGGCGGCGACCCGATTCGGAATCCGGATGTCTTACCTACCGGAAAGAACATTCACGCGCTTGATCCGCAATCGATTCCAACTGCCGCAGCCGTGAAGTCGGCAAAAGTTGTGGTCGATCGTCTGATCGCTCGTCAATGTGCAGAAAACAATGGCGCTTATCCTGAAACGATCGCCTGCGTCCTCTGGGGAACCGACAACATCAAAACCTACGGTGAATCTCTCGCGCAGATTCTCTGGATGGTGGGTGTGCGTCCGATGCCGGATTCACTGGGACGAATTAACAAGCTTGAACTAATTCCGCTCGAAGAGTTGGGCAGACCTCGGATCGATGTCGTGGTGAACTGTTCTGGTGTGTTCCGCGACCTATTTATCAACCAAATGGCATTGCTCGATCGAGCCGTCAAAATGGCAGCCGAAGCCGAGGAACCGTTAGAGATGAACTTCGTTCGCAAACACGCGATGAAACAAGCCGACGAACTCGGAATCAACCTGCGTCAAGCTGCAACTCGCGTGTTCTCTAATGCTTCCGGTTCGTACTCGTCAAACATCAACTTAGCCGTTGAGAATGGCACCTGGGAAAACGAAGAGGAACTACAAAATATGTACCTCTCGCGCAAAGGGTTCGCCTTCTCCTCAGATAATCCTGGAATGATGGAACAAAGCGAGCAGCTGTTCCGCGCTTCGCTGAAGACTGCGGATATGACCTTCCAAAACCTTGATTCTTCTGAGATCTCGCTTACCGATGTCTCGCACTACTACGATTCTGACCCGACTAAAATTGTGTCTCGGCTGCGCGATGACGGTAAAATGCCCGCTTCTTACATGGCAGACACCACTACCGCCAATGCTCAGATCCGCACCCTTTCTGAAACGGTACGACTCGATGCCCGTACCAAAATGCTTAATCCCAAGTGGTATGAGGGCATGTTAAGCCACGGATACGAAGGAGTTCGGGAATTGTCGAAGCGATTGGTCAACACAATGGGCTGGTCAGCTACCGCAAACGCAGTAGATAACTGGGTTTACGAAGACACCAACACCACGTTCTTCAAAGACGAGGAAATGTGTAAGCGTCTGCTCGACCTCAATCCCAACTCGTTCCGCAAGATGGTGACGACCTTGCTCGAAGCCAACGGTCGCGGCTATTGGGAAACTAGCGAAGAGAACCTCGATCGACTGCGCGAACTCTATCAAGAAGTCGAAGATCGGATCGAAGGCGTTGAGTAACCCACCTTGAAACAACATCAGGAGGCGCGAGCGCTCGTGCCTCTTTTTTGTGTCTAACCTCTGGTCACTGGGCACTCTGAATTAAACCCCAGCAAAGAGGAAATTTTATGTCAAGCGCGGGACTCAATCAGTGGATTGTGAGCGGCAATCTCGCCGCCGATGCCACAATCAAGACGGTAACGCTAAAAGATGGTAGAGAGGCACGGGTTGCAAATGCAGCGCTTTATGTCCGCAAGTCTCGCAATTGGGAAGAGTCGTTTACTGTATCGCTCAGTATTTGGGAAAAATCTTCAGCTTGGCGAGCACTGCCCTATCTGAAGAAAGGATCGCTGGTAATTTGTACCGGATCAGTTGAACCCAATCCTTATATTTCTAGTGTGGGAAATGTGCCGAGAGCTGGGCTGGAAATGACCGTTTTGGATGTCCATCTCGATCGCGTCAAAGAAGAAACTGAAGCTGCATAAAACAGGGGCGATCGCCCATACGATCGCCCTTTTTCAATTACTTGCCGTCTCAACCGTCACTTCTACCAACATCCCTGGTGTGGTCGCCTGCTCAAATTCTCGAACACTGTCACGATCGAACACCACCCGCACCGGAATTCGCTGCAAACTTTGGCGAAGTACCCATCGCATTAGGAGAGAAAATTAGGCTTTTCTGGCTCCCTCTTAGAAATCATCAAGCAGACAGTTGCAGCCCGCAGAGGGATAATCGTGCTGGGTTCAGCGCACTATCAAAAGCGCGAATGGAACAAACTGTATCTTTCATCGGGACTAGAGCTTGAATTGCCTCAATCAGTGGCTCGAAATCAATCGGTTTTTCAAGATGCACCTGAAAGCCTGCTCGGATGGATTGTTCTTCATAGTGAGTCCCGCTTAGGGCAGTAAAGGCGATCGCAGGAAGATAATTCCACTGGGTCTGGCTGCGAATCTGCTTCAAAAGGCTGTATCCATCAATCACAGGCATAACAATATCGCTGAGTAACAAGTCGGGTTGGAACTGTTCTAAAGCGTTTAACGCAGCGATCGCCGAGCCGACCGCGAGCACAGTCGCTCCTTCCATCTCAAGCACTGTGGTTAATAGAATTCTTGTATCCTGGTCGTCATCCACAAGCAAAATACGACAATCTTCTAACTTCTCGATCATCGGTTTGACCTCTCAAAAGCACAGCGTCTGGCAACGAGCAACGTCAGCACAACTCCGATTTAAAGTGAAGATAGCGGAACAAACTCTATATTCGCAACATTACTAGAGTTAGGTGACAAATCAAACGATTCTTGATAAACATTTTTATGCGGAAGCATTACTCAATCCCTGGCAGAGTGGGCACTTCAGGTTAATGAACTAATGTAAACTACCAAGCTTTGAATGAGGCTTAGGAAAGCCATTCTGAATTTTTAAGTTGACGATATCGGAGTTTCTCGAGCACTTGTCATCCTACCTTAGAAATAGATTAAGACCAAATTAAAAAATCAATGTATAATCATCGAACCCTACCCGGTTAATGCTGAAACGTCTAGTAGCGCGGCGATTTGGGCGTTTCAGCTACCTCGTCCCTACCTCCTCATATCACTATGATTCAAACCCCGATTTGGAGCGTTGTGCTAGCAAGTGTATTTTGGTGGCTGACGCTGCAAACTCCCATTCTGAGTGAACCGATCGCATCTCAACAGCCCAACGCCAAAATCGAAATCGCTCGAATTCGATCCGGCGTTCTCCCTGGTGTCATCATTGGTGGACATCACGAAGGCTGGTTGAACATTGTGCAGCAACGCTACACCGCCTCCAGCGATCGCGATGACCGTCTGGAAGAAGCCGCCCGCTATTTAGTCGAAGATGAACTGGTGCAAGCTGGATTTGATATCGCGCGATCGCAGCCGAGTTCAGTGTTTGAAGAAGCCTCTCACGATCCAGAACCAGGACGGTTTCTGATTGGTGGAACCCTGACCAAAGCACGGCTCAACTCCTATCAATCCTGGTTCAAAGGTGGTGTGACCAAAGACGACCGCACGATTCGCTGGGAACTGTTCGATCGCCAACGCTCTAAAGTGGTGTACCGTCAGGAAATTATCGGCAGTGCCGAAGCAGAAGGCATTGATAATCCAGCCGCAACCTATGAAGCCATTCGCGCCAGCATCAAACAGTTGCTTGAAGAACCGGGCTTTTTAGCAGCACTCAACTCCACCCCTGTAGAGACGATCGTTCAACCGCCATCTCGGTTTGAAGTGGCAGCCTTAGCCGTCTCGAACCAACCGCTCTCGATCGCTCAATTAACCGGACGCAGCGTTCCCGCG